>JANXAC010000005.1:10506-111386 GCA_025061835.1 Spirochaetota bacterium | reverse complement strand
GCCTACTCTTTTGATGACCCAGACATAACATCCGCTTTGATCAACGCAAACAACAGAGGAGTTAAAATAAGAATTATAGTTGATAGCGACTACTGGAATACTAAACTTGACTTACTTGATAGCCTAGAAAATATCAATGTATTCAATGACCTTAGGTCAAAAGGTTTCAAGCAAAATCCAAGACAACACCATAGTAAGTTTTTAGTAATTGACTACGACACTCTATCATCTCCTGTCAACAATACTGTAATCACAGGTTCTTTCAATTTCACACAATCAGCAAGCCTATTCCAGTATAACAACATAGTTGTTGTGAAAAACAACATAGACATAGCAAATATCTACATTCAAGAGTTCAACGAAGAATGGGGAAGCAGCGGTTTCAACTTCAACCCTTCAGAAAGCAGGATGGGAAAACAGAAGAAAGACCCACCACCATACCTACACTCCACAGAAAATCTAGAAGTCTATTTCTCATACTCCGATAGAAACAAGATAAAGGATAGAATGATACAACTCATAAGCGAAGCATCAAATGTCTTCTTCTGTATCTATTCATTCTCTACCAACTCGGAGTTATTCAACATAATATACGAACTTAGCGACACAAGAGATGTATATGGTGTGTTTGATTGGGGACACGCCTTCGGTCAATATTCAGCATTCAGATACTTCCAAAGCAAAAAACCTGATAACTTCGTTCTAGACCAAGAGTATAAAATCCTACATAACAAATACATGATACTAAATTACTACGAAGATGACCCTAGCAAAGCGATTGTTATAACAGGTTCCTACAACTTCTCAAAAAACGCAGAAGAAAACAATGAAGAGAATATAATTGTTATTAAAAATAACCCTACCATAGCAAGAAGGTATATCAAGGATTTTCTCTATCACTTTAGTAGGAGTGGTAAAAGTGTTGATACATTGTCTTCAACTACTTTCTTCAAGACAAACATAGTCTCTCAAGCCTTTGAAACAAACAGACTAGAAGGTAGAAACCTTCAAAGAGTTGTTTCTCTGATTGCTTCCAATCAGGATATATACACTTCTATAACAATAATCTCAAATCTAACAAATGCTATTTACTTTACAGTGCCAGATACTCCCGGTGTTTTCAATATAACCTCAGTTTTCAATGATACAACAAGAGAACTAACACCAGTAAGCATCACAATCTATTCGTCAAACCAACCTTTACTAGTGATAAACGACAACAGAAGATACATAAGGTTGGATGAGATTGTTGATGTTAAACTTTATACTCCCCTAGAACAAGAACTAACTTACATAACTCTATCAACTGGAAACGAAACCAGATACATAACACTTTACAAGGAAGGTGATGTTTTCAGAGCAAGGTTTTACCTTGATAACCTGTTGAGAGACCTTTCAAATAACTCTTTACTAGTCTTTTCTTACAGTAATTTTTACATAACGAACTTTGTAATACTACCTCCGTTTTCATACAGAATACATAAACCTGAAAAGTTTTTTAAAAATTCTTTTCACACTGTAAGGTTTGAAGTAAAATCTGGTTATGGTAGAAAAGTAAGATTATCTGTTGTTGGGAATATTCCAACTACTGTATCACCTGATGGCACTGTCTCCTTCTACACAGGTAATGAGGACAAAATAGAACTTCTATTTACGATAGAAGACGAAGTTGGTAACTCGTTTTCAGAAGTTCTAGAAATCACTACACAGAGAAGAGATGAAATTGTAGTATATCCAACCTTCGCAAACAAAGGTGATAAGATATTCATAGAAGGAGACTATGACAATGTTGAAATACTTGACAAAGACTACAACAGAATACCCTTCACTCTAGGTCAAGAAGAAAACGGAAGAAAGTATTTGATACCACAAACCTACAAAAACTCATCCATACTATTCATAGTATTCAGAAAAGGTGACAAGAATATTGTCAGGAAGGTTGTTGTAAAGTAAAAATGTAGATTGTAATTTACAAACTTAATTTTTGAAAGATATTCAACTACTTCTACAAGCACTATAAACACTAAATCAGTAGAAGAGTTATCACTAATCCTAGTGCTAGGAAAACTAAAACCAGTACAATCGTAAGAGTAATAGAAGTAACTCTCTGGGCTCTTCTTATATCATCAAGTTGTTCTGACAAATTTTCAAGTGTATTTATCAAAGAATTTTGGTTTAACATCATACTCTTTTCTACATCTCCGATCTTTGTTTCCAACCTAATGAGTTCATTCTTTAAGTAATTAACATCCATTTTAGTCTGTTCTAGGTTTTGCTCAATCTTATTAACTGTATTCATTGCGTTTTTAGTGTTATCCTTGATTTCAGAATTACTGTCCTCCAATTCATCTAAAATTTCCTCGTAGGTATCTTTTATACTCAAGAGGGTTGAGTTTATCTCTATTATTGATGATATTAGACTCTTCGTTGTCAAAGCCTTATCTTTTAGTTCGTACCAACAAACTTTTGATTTCTATAATAATCATCCTTGCTTGACTGTAATATCATTTCTTTAGCCTTCTCAAGACCTAGGTCTTTAAGGTTATTAATAATATCACTCTTGATAGCATTCTCAACTTTTCTAGAAAACAGAGTATATACGCCCCTATTGAGTATCTTATCCATTACTGCAACTGGAAGACTGTTGTTGTGTCTCAACAAATCTCTAGTTCCACCGTCAATAATTAGACTGTAGGTTATAAACTCAAGGTCATCAACCGAGTGCTTCTCAACTACCTTATCAAATAGTTCTGAAGAAACTACAACACTATCAAAATTCTCTGTATCTTGCCCAAGATACCTATGATACACATCTGTATTTTTGATGATATTTTAACACACTCGCAAAAATCAGAGGTTCAAAAACAACAAATCCCAACAAGAATTTAGAAATGTTCTAGAAAACTCTAAACTAGGTTTATTACACAACCGTTTTTCTCCAACTTTTCCTTTGCTGAAGCAGACACTTTATTGACCTTAACGATGAGTTTCTTTACTTTCAGTTCTCCATTCCCTAGAATTTTGACAGGTTTCTTACCCTTTACAAGTCCTTTCATTTTCAATGTCTCAACATTCACTTCATCTCCATCGGAGAAAACATTCAGTCTTTCAACATTTACAATATCATACTCTACTTTAAACTTTGAGTTAAATCCTCTTTTTGGTATTCTTCTGTATAGTGGCGTTTGACCTCCTTCAAAGTATGGTGCAACTTTACCCCTACCCCTGACAGTCTGTCCTTTACCACCTCTGCCAGAGGTCTTACCTATACCTGAACCTATACCAATACCCTTTCTTACCGGCTTCTTAACATATTTCGGTCTTTTAAGTCTAATCATAATGCCTACCTCCAATACTGTTTAAAACAGTGCTAGAACTTAAATCCTACCTTAAAAGGTGTCATCCGACAGACTGATTTGGATAACACCTACGCCCCTTTCACACTTTCAAAAATATCTCTAACAGAGATACCTCTTCTAGCGGCAACTTCTTCGTATGTCTCAAGTGAGTTTAGAGCCATAACCGCTATCTTTGAAACCAACACTGGATTAGTTGAGCCGATTATCTTTGTAACAACATCGTGGTATCCTGCTAGTTCAAGAATACTTCTTAAGTTTGTCTCTGCAATAACACCAGTTCCAGGAGCAGCAGGTTTCATAACCAATTTACAGGATTTGTATGAAATTTCAACCTCGTGCGGTATGGTTCTATTCTTTCCTTGAAACTTGACTTTAAACATATTTTTCTTGGCTTTGTTTATTGCTTTTCTAACAGCATCTATAAGTTCGTTAGCAGTTGAATAACCGATACCGACCATAGAGTCTCCATCACCAACTGCAACGAGTGCGTTAAAGTGTAATCTCTTACCACCTTCTACAACTTTAGCAACCCTTCTTACCATCAACACCTTTTCTCTAAAATTCTTATCTTCTGCCATAAATACCCTCCTAGAACTGAATTCCTCCTTCTCTCATAGCGTCCGCAAATGCTTTAACAACGCCGTGATACTTGTAAAAGTTCCTATCAAATACAATTTTATTGATACCAATACCCAAGAGCTTCTTTGCCATAAGACCACCGAGAACTTTTGCGTCTTCAATCGTATCACCAAGTTTCTTATCTAGTTCCTTTGATATGGAAGAAACACTCACAAGTGTCCTACCATTAACATCATCTATGGCTTGAGCGTAGATATACTTATTTGACCTAAATATGGAGACCCTAGGAATATTAGGAAGACCAAATATATTCTTTCTAACTCTCTTCTTTCTCCTATCTCTTCTTTCATTCTTCAAAGCAACTTTGTTTATCATCCTACACCTCCATTACTTAGTCTTCTTACCTTCTTTGAGAACTATAACTTCATTTTCATACCTTATACCCTTACCTTTGTAAGGTTCAGGTTTTCTAATTGCTCTAATATTAGCCGAAACTTGACCTACGAGTGCTTTGTCGTATCCACTGACAGTGATCTTTACTTGTTCCTCAACATTAAACTTTATACCCTGCGGCGGCACAAACTCAACAGGATGAGAATACCCTACATTCAAGACTAGTTTATTGCCTTCAAGCCTAGCCCTGTATCCAACACCAACGAGTTGTAAAACCTTTGAATAACCTTTTGAAACACCTACAACCATGTTATTTATAAGCGCCCTGGTAGTCCCCCACATAGCTCTAGCAAACTTAGTATCCGCTTTTGGAGAGACAATAATCTTATTTCCGTCTATTCTCACATCAACAACAGGATTTATATCCAACTTAAGTTCTCCAAGTTTTCCTTTGACTATTAGAGTATTGTTATTAATTGAAACACTGACGTCACTAGGTATCTCAACTGGTTTTTTACCAACCCTTGACATAAACTCCTCCTACCAAACCGAACAAACTAACATTCCACCAACTTTTAGTTTCTTTGCTTCAGTAGTAGTCATCACACCTTTAGGCGTAGAAATGATCACTATTCCCAGATTGTTCTTAAACGGACTAATATCTCTGTATCCAATATAAATTCTTCTTGACAAATGACTCAAAACCTTTATCTCTCTTATCACAGGCTTACCCTCATAATACTTTAAATTCACCTTGAGGAAGTACTTGTTATCCTCGCTTTCTTCATAGGATTCTATGTAGCCATTCTGAACTAATATATCAAGAATTCTTGCTAAGAATTTAGATTTTTTGACGAGAACATAACTATGTTTTTGATTACTAGCATTTCTTATCCTATTCAAAGCATCACCGATAGTATCTGCTATAAGACCCATAATACCTCCTTACCAAGACGCTTTTCTAATACCGGGCAAGAGTCCTCTATGAGCAAGCTCTCTAAAACACATTCTACAAACACCATAGTCTCTTATATAACCTCTTACTCTACCACATATTTTACACCTGTTGTACTTTCTCACTTTAAACTTTGGTTCCTTTTGTTGCTTAACAACTAGAGATTTCTTTGCCATAACACCTCCTAATCTTTCTCCTTAAACGGAAATCCTAGATACTTCAAGAGTTTGTATGCTTCTACATCGGTTCTTGCCGTTGTTACTATCGTAACATCAAGACCGTGTATCTGTTTTATCATATCATACTTTATTGAAGGAAAGACGACCTGCTCCTTTATAGAGAATGAAAAATTACCCCTACCATCAAATCCTTTAGTGCTAACTCCATTGAAGTCCTTTGTTCTTGGCAATGCAATGTGTATAAGAACATCAAGGAAGTTATACATTAGTATCTTTCTCAAAGTAACTTTAGCACCGATTGCTTGACCTTTTCTTATTTTGAAGTTTGATATTGACTTTTTAGCATAGGTTTTAACCGCTCTCTGTCCTGTCATCAGAGTAATTTCATCTACAACGACATCAAGTGAATCTGGGTCAGTAATCGCTTCACCCCATCCAACATTTACAACTATCTTCTCAAGTTTAGGAACTGCCATTACTGATTTGTATCCAAACTCGTCCATAAGTTTCTTGACAACTTCAGTTTCGTACAGTTTTTTTGACATCGGAGTAAATGTTCTTATGTCCACTCCCTGACCTGTCTCAATAACTGACTTTTTCTTCGCCATACTCTACCTCCACCTAGATTTTATCTATATAGTCACCAGTTTTTTTGAAAACTCTAACTTTTTTGCCATTGACAATCTTAACACCTATCCTATCACCTTTACCAATCTTTTTATTGTATATCATTATGTTTGAAAGGTGTATCTTACCTTCAGTTGTAATTATCCCACCTTTCGGATTATCTTTGGTTTTTCTTAAGGTCTTCTTCACCATATTAACCCCTTTGACATAAGCTCTATCTCCATCTATTTCTAATATCTCACCGATTTTACCTTTGTCTCTACCAGCTATCACGATAACAACATCTCCTTTCTTTAGTCTTGTTTTAACTTTTTCCTTTGCCATACTACCCCCTACACAACTTCTGGAGCAAGTGAGAGAATTTTAGTAAAATTCTTATACCTTAACTCTCTCGCAACAGGACCGAAGACTCTCGTTCCCCTAGGCATACCAAAATTGTCTATTATCACTGCAGCGTTATCATCAAACCTAACATAAGAACCTTCAGGTCTTCTTATCTCTTTTTTGACCCTTACAACAACTGCTTTCACAACTTCACCTTTCTTGACTATTCCATTAGGTAACGCTTTCTTAACACTAGCGATGATAACATCTCCGACGGTGGCATACTTCTTCCTACCCGGAAGAACCTTAATACACATAATTTCCTTAGCACCAGTATTATCTGCGACATTAAGATAAGTTGTAAGTTGAACCATAGGCTACCTCCTAAACATTAGCCTCTTCTGTTCTTTGAGACTTTTCAACTATCTCAACAAGTCTCCATCTCTTAAGTTTGCTTAATGGTCTTGTAAATTTTATCTTCACTAAGTCCCCAACCCTACTCTCATTATTTTCATCGTGAACATAGTATTTTGTTTTTTTCTTAACAAACTTTTTATACTTTGGATGCATACGATAGTATTCATAAACCACGACCCTTGTCTTGTCCATCTTATCACTAACAACCTTACCTACCCTGTATATCACTCTACCCATACAAACCTCTGAAATGTAAGAAGAATTTTAACAGAAGCAGAAATCAGTTTCAAATTCAGATGAGCAAGACTTGTCAAAATTTAAAACTGATAAAACGAACCTGCTGTTAGCACTTCCAGTCTAGTAATCTCATAACTAGTAATCTCATAAACTGTATTATCTGTAATTCCACTACCTACTACTTCATAATAGATTCATAATAGAGTCGTAAAAATCCTTAATAGGATCTCAGACTTCATTCCAAAAAAGTTAAATTTATCTTGAAATATGCTGATATTTATTTTTACAATCTCTTATCGTTTCAAGGTGAAAGAGATATGGCAGAGTCATTTGAGTTTTTCAAGGATGCAAAGATAGTGGAAGGAGAGGTTGTCCTAGTCGGAGAAAGGGATGTATTCATTGATTGCGGTTTCAAGTCCGAAGTCGCAGTTCCTATAAACGAATTTGAACATCCTCCTAAGGTAGGTGAAAGAGTAAAAATTGCAATCACTAACACTTCAAATGGAACTATTGGTTCAAGGTTCGTTGCTGCTAGGAAAGAGCGTATAGAGGATCTAAAATCAAAGTATTCTTCTGGTGAGTTTGTAATTGGTAAAGTTGTCAAAGTCCTTTACGAGAATCAGTCAATAAAAGATAGCAAAATAAAGACTCTTAAGGGCTTCCTAGTAGACCTTGGAACAAACCTTAAAGGATTTCTACCAGCATCCCATGTAGAGCTTACAAGGATCAGTGTTGACCCTCAAACTTATGTAGGTAAGGAATTTGAGTTTAAGATAATAAACAAAAGAGAAGGACAGTTCATAGTATCAAGGAAAGTACTACTCCAGGAACAACTCAAAAAGAAGATGGAAGAATTTTTCTCAACCATCAATGTAGGTGATGAGGTTGAAGGTGTTGTTAAGAAGATTGCAGAAAAGTATATAGTTCTTGACATTGACGGTGTACCAGGATTGATGTCAATAAATGACTTGTCTTGGAAAAAAATATCTGACATACAGAGCATAGTTAATATAGGAGACAAGATGACAGTCAAGGTTTTAGAGGTACAGAGAGACAAAGGCAGGATCAGAGTCGGAAGGAAACAGATAGAGAGAGATCCTTTTGAAGACTTCCTCGCCGAACATAAGGAAGGAGATATAGTTCAAGGAAGAATTGTATTACTAAGAGATAGATATGGTATCGTTGAAATTTCTGATGGTGTCAGGGGTTTAATAAGAGATACCGAAGTTTCTTGGAGTAGAAGAGTGAAGTCGCTAAAAGAAGAGTTTAAAGTTGGTGATAATATCAAAGCCAAAATACTATCTTTCGACAAAGATAGAAGGCTTGTAAAACTAGGTGTCAAGCAACTCGTTCCTGACCCTTGGGAAAACATTGAAGAGAAATACAAGAAAGGCCAAGTAGTAAGAGGTAGAGTTAATACAATAACTGACAACTCCGTATTCATAGGAATAACCGATGTGATTGAAGGTATTTTAAGAAAAGAAGAGGTATCTTGGAAACAAGAGGACATAAATCTAAGAAAGATATATTCTAAAGGACAAATGGTAGAAGCTTTAATAACGAAGATAGACAAAAATAATAGACTACTTCATCTCAGTGTAAAGAGATTAGAGGGCAATCCCTGGGAACGATTCGCTCAAACAAACTACAAAGGGTCAGTTGTCAGCGGCACTGTAAAGGAAGTTAGAGATGATAGACTAATTGTTGAACTAGGTGGTGAAGTTGTTGGCTATATACTTGCTTCTCAAGTCTCTCTTGAGAGAGGGGTTGATCACAAAGAAAAGTTCAAGGTAGGAGATACCGTAAATGCTATGGTGATGAGAGTAGTTCCGTCAGAGAAAATAGTAGAACTCAGTATAAAAGCACTGGAGAAAAAACAGATAGAAGAAGCAAAGAAAGAGTTTGTTATATCGGAGCCGGCAGAGGTAAAGAAAGGAACTCTAGCAGACCTTCTGAAAATGAAAGGTCTATCAATATCTTCAACAAAGGTTCAAAATTCAAGTAAGACAAAATCCTTAAAAACCCAAAAAAAGTCAAGATAAGGAGAGTAGTAAATGAATGATATAATTAAACTCCTATACTCAGTTTATGACTTCTTGAAACAAAATTGGTTAACACTAACTATAGTCGCCGGTGTATTAGTAGTCGTCATTGTTGGCATTCTAATTTACATCTCCATAATAACATCAGAGGAAGAAGAACTAAAGGTGAAATTTGATGTCGCCTACTTCAATTATATAAATTCTCAAAGAGACAACCAAACATTAGAACAGAACTTTCAGAATTTTTTAACCACATTACAGGAAATATCAGACACTGGTAAAAACTACAAGATTGTCGCAATAGCAAACATAATTCTTGGAGATATTTACTATAACTCTGAAAGTAGAGCGTATGATAGAGCACTATCATACTACTCAAAGGCAACAAATTCAAGTTCAGAGTTTTTGAGGATAGTAGCAATCTACAATGTAGCACAGACACTTGAAGAGATGAGTATGTTTGACGATGCGTTAAAGCACTATGAAAGTATCTACAAAAACTATCCAAAATCCTTTCTAGCACCTATCTCCATAATAAAATCAGCAGAGATAAACTACAATCTCGGAAACCTAGAAAAGGCAAGAGAATTATACTCAAACTTTACAAACAACTATTCCGATTCAGAATCAATGATGATAGCAAACTTAATAGAGTTAGTCATTCAACAAACGAACTAAAAGTTTATGAACAGAAAGAAGCAAGTTTTGGTTATAGGGGATAGTGGTGATTTTAGCGATAGAAACAGAGTTGCTTACGAGATAGGAAAGTTTATCGCTAGAAACGGCTGGGTTCTGATAACTGGGGGGCGTGATGGAGTTATGGATTGGGCTAGCAGAGGTGCATTTGAGGAAGGAGGTATTGTAATTGCTATAACTCCTTATGATACGCTTGAAAATGCAACAAGTTTCGCTACGGTAGTTATACCTACAGGAATAGGTTTCGCAAGAAATTATATAAATGTTCTATCTGCAGATATTGTTGTTGTCGTAGGTGGTGGTGCTGGAACACTATCTGAAATAGCTTACGCATGGCAATTCAATAAGACCATAATTGCGTGTAGTTTCGTTGAAGGCTGGAGTAAAGAAGTAGCAGGAAAAAGTATTGACTACAGACAAAGAGAACCTGTGATAGACGCAAAGTCACTTGAAGATGTATATAAATACTTACTCCTTTACCTATCTCAAAGGTAAATACCATAGGTAGTAACTTATCCTAAACTTCAGAAACTTACAGTATTTGAAAATAACCCTATTCCAAGATCTCTTAAGTCCTTTATCCTTCAAAGCAAGATAATGAATATAAAAACAGGAACTATTTCTATTGTTTCAGTGCGTTTATTTTGGCTATTGCTAGTTTAGCTAATGGTATACTGTAAGGAGATACTGATACGTAATCTAATCCTACATTCTTGAGAAACTCAATATTTACTGGGTCTGCCCCATGCTCTCCACAGAGACCTATCTTTATATCAGGTCTAACCATTCTAGCTCTATGGACAGATATAGTTATCAGCTCTGCTACTTCCTCTCCAAGAACCTTGAACGGGTTATCATCAAGTATATCCATCTCAGTATAGTCAGGCAGGAACGAAGATATATCATCTCTTGAGAGTCCATAGGTTGTTTGCGTTAAATCGTTCGTTCCATAGCTTACAAATTCTGCGAACATAGCAATCTTATCTGAATGTAATGCAGCAGAAGGTATCTCTATCATTGATCCATACTTTACCTTAATGTTCAAACCACTATCTTTAATAATATCCTCAACAATCTCCTTTATACCCCTTACTCTTCTACCTTCCATATACTTACCATATATCGTAAAACTCAGCTCCCTATAGTTCATAACAACAGGTATCATTATCTCAGGTATAGGGTCAAATCCATTCTTTTTAACTTCTATCGCTGCCTCAGCTATAGCAGATGCCTGCATTTCATATATCTCTGGATAAGTTATAGCAACTCTAACACCCCTGTGCCCTAGCATCGGATTTACTTCTCTCTTAAGATTACATATCTCAGCTAACTTTTCCTTTGATATTTTGTATTTCTTAGACTTCAAAAAATCATAAAATTCATCCAGTTCCTTGTCATTATGCGGCAGGAATTCGTGTAATGGTGCATCAAGTAGTCTTATAGTTACTGGCTCTCCACTCATCGCTACAAACAGATCCATAAAGTCTTTCTTCTGAAACTCCTTTAGTTGGTCTAGTATTTCCTTTCTTTTCTCATAGCTATCCGAAATTATAAGTTCTTGGAATATAGGTAATCTCTCTTTAGCGAAGAACATGTGTTCTGTCCTACAAAGACCAATACCTTTTGCACCTAATTTTCTTGAAAGCATCGCTTCTCTCGGTTGGTCTGCATTTGCCCTAACAACAAAGTCTGGAGTTATGTATTTATCAACTATCTTAAGGAAGTCAAGCAACCCGTTTTTGTCAAAGTCTGGTTCTATAGTTTTTACCTCACCAAAGTATATCTTTGGTGCGTCGTAGAATGGAACTTCTAATGTTATATAATCTCCTTCATTAACTCTTATACCATCAACCTCAAAGTAGTTTGGACCTAAATTTATTTTAGGATTTACAAGACTTACCTTCCCTAGCGATCTCGCAACCACAGGTGCATGAGATGCGTATCCACCTTCGGTAGTAAGAACACCTTGACCAACTTCTATAGCCTTAACATCCTCAGCGTATGTCGCTGGCATAACAAGTATCAGTCTAGTATCTAATCCCATCTTCAGTGCTCTATTGTATTCATCCATAAGTCTCTCCGTTGAGAAGAATACTCTACCCGTCGCAACACCAGGAGAACCCGCTATACCACCAGATACATACTTGACTTTATTGTTCTTTATCCATTCAATATCTATTGTTTTATGTAGTAATTCTACCAGATGCCCTGGATTTATCCTATCAATTATGAACTTCTCGTCAATTATACCTTTTTTGAGTAAATCCATATAAAGTTTTATGTCTGCCTGTGAAGACCTATTTTGAACAGTATCCTGCTCTATAACCCATAACTTTCCAGTCTCTTTCACAACCATTACATACCTTATCTCCTTATATCTCTCTTCTAGTGCTCTAGCAAAACTTTGAAGTTCTTCAAGATAATCTTTTTCAACCTCTGTAATATCAATTCCCTTATCATCCTCTCTTATGAAGTATTCACGGAGGAACGCTTTACCCTGTATCCTTGGCTCACCATTCACAATGTTTCTAGTATAGAAGTACCCCGTAAATGATGTCTCAGAGTAGTTGCCTAGAACCATATCCTGTAGTAGAACACCCATATCAACATCAGTGTTGATTTTAGCGATAGCAGACATCTGCTGCAACACATAAGCAATCCTCTCCTCTAGATCGCTAGGAATATTCTTCTCAATTCCTTTCTTGTCATCCTCATACCTTTGTTTCAGTTCATCTAAAGATAGCGACTTAAGGTCATCGGGCTCCGGTAGTGATGTAAATACGTCAGGCCTATACTCCGCACCAAACCTAGCCATTTCCTCAAGAAAAGAACAGTATGCTATATAGGCAAATTTCTCATCTATCTTCTCTTTGAGTAGATCAAAGGTATCATCATTTATTCCTATGAACCTTACTCCCGGAAACTTAACAAGTTTAAGGTCTGGACTAACAACAAGTTTCAGAAACAGAGGAGCGCTAGGATCTCCTAACTTCCGCCCAGTTATTTTAGAAATATCCTTAACATTTTCAAGTATGAAGTTGATTGATTTTGTGTCAAGCGACTTAACTCTATCGCTATCTATCAATAACCCCGGAGGTATAGGAAGTTTTAAATCTACAAGTTCAAGTATTCTCTCACCTCTAACCCCTATTTTTGATATATCCGTAGGTCTTGTTCTAAAACCTTCTTGACTAAAGAAATATATTCCATTCATAATCCAACCTCACTCTTAAGTAGTTTTAAAAAAAACTGATATAGATTTCAATAAAATTAAGTAAAATCATCCCAAAACTCAAACTAAATTCTAAGAGTAATCAGTTTCTTACATACCTAACTGAAGATTAACATAAATATTCATACTAACTTTTCCATCAAGCAGATTATAAACTGTTTCAACACCAACTTTGTTGTCAATAATACCTATAAAGTTTGGACTAAAGAACAATCCACCGAAAACTTCACTAGCGATACTTCTGTTCATAACATAATCAAGACTATCAAACAACACCCCACCCCTAGCACCAAATTCACTCCAAACAGATGTGAAAAAAATAGGCCACACACCTTCATTTATCTCAAAAAACTTGAGATAAAACCTAACCTCTGATGAAAGAAAATTATTCGCACTGTCAACATATCTTGCATAGGTAGAAAGGTCTATAGTAGAAATACTACCTTCCTCTACCGGAAAAATCTCTTCAAAGAAATAGCCATCATAATAAAAAACACCATCAAGGCTAGATATTAAAGCATTCCTCAAGTTAATACCAAATCTCACCACATTATTAGCCCATAACCTAAAGGCATAAAATAGAGAGTTATTCAAAACCAGTATATCTTCTTGTGAATCAAAGTCTTTACTGGCTATCTTGGAGTTCATGTTGAACACAAATCCTTCCTCAAACGGCGCAACTGAACCAACACTCGCATAAGCACCATCAATCGTAAAACCAACAGTGAAATATGGCGATACAAACCCCTGCTGTGAGTCAACAAACCTATATTCAGGAAATAAAACCTCAAAATCCATCCTGCCATTGTAGGATGGTAAAGAAAATGATATAAACGGATATAAGGTAATGTAGTTATCACCAAAACTACCAGTTATCCTAAACCTAAAATAGTCAAATGTAAAAATATCATAGTTGTAGTTCCTTGAATTAAGCCTTTGAGTTAGGTTAAAGTTAGTATCTATGTTATCTCTAAACACCCTAAAATCAAGTATAATGTAAGGTATTCCTGACTCTTTGAACGAGAGGTCATAGTCAATCGTCCTTGCGTTAAAATTCCAAGTAAATTCCACATAGAAACTTCTAAACTCCAAAGGCTCATCATAAAAATTGAAATACACCCCTAGCTTCCTAACAGAAAAATCAGGATTAAATGCTAGCGAAGGAAAGAATGTCATCAAAGCAGATAGTAAAGTTATTTTGTTTAGATAACTATACCCTTCAGGAGATACATTCGTAGTAAATGTCTTCACATCCTTCACTTCTATATTGTATTTTATCAACTCTCTTGGTTCAGGATTGAAGTTCTCAACTATCGTTTTCGTTTCAAATACATCAAAACCCACCTCTGACAACGAGATCCCTAAAATTTTATCATTATACCTCACAGGATATGTGAAACTAAATAGAGATGATACAACTCTTGTAATTGACTTATCATTCAGGTTGTAATAAAAAACATCTACCTTCTGACCATGAGAAGCCGAGAACAATACACCTTGACCTTCAATACTCAAACCATAAATCAGGTCAAAATTCGTTATAACCGCTATTGTATCAAGATTACTGTTAAGAAGTCTTATTTTATCCCTACCATCTTCCCTCTCAGCTAAAGCAATCAGACTACCATTCGCCTCTATAATCCTGTAGAAAACTTTATCACTTACAATCAAGTTTCTTGACTTGTAAGAAGAATTAATTTCCACTACCCTACTCTCCGTATCATAATCAACCAGAGCGATTATCCTATCTCTACTTACAATACTAACATCATAAACCCCTTCAATCGCTGTATTAACTTCTTCTACTAGACTAATTGTGTCATTATTGTCTAAAATTCTACCAACCTTTAGAATTGTCTTTGTGTAATACTTTGAAGAGACGACTTCAATAAAAGCAATAGTATCATCCTTGACATCAAATTTCTTTATACTTCTCCCATAAATCAAAAATCCTCTTCTACCAGTCTTCAAGTTCAAATACTTTAGCGAGTTTAACTCACCCTTACACCTTCTCTGAGAGTATATCAAGAAGTCTTTATATACCTTAATATCATCCTTGTATCCACCTTCAGTTGTCAATCTTGAAAAATTGTTTGTAAAGCCTCTCAAGGAGAGGTTTGTCTTTAGATAACTCTCAAATTCACTCCACTCTTTACCTAGGTCTGATTGAAAAGTATTGTAGAATGAAAGATGGTAAAAAAGAGGTAAATAGTATGAATTTTCTTTATAAAACTTCTGTGTTTTGTCATAACCATACTTCCTAGCAAGGTAATCAAAAAACATTCCACCATATAGATACCAGCCATCATATGGAAACTCATTTACTAGATTCGCTTTACTAAAATACCTAAACTTCCCGTAGTACACCTCACTTAAAATTTTATCTCTAAATACCGGATCATTAACTCTACCATACCCCCAAGTGCTTTCGTTGAAGGTAGTTACAGACTCTATGAAGACACCAGGTAGATAGATGTTTGGAACTATATAGTAGCCAAATATAAACCTTAACACCTTCCAGAATATTCCGTTAGCTTCTTCAATAGCGAGTGCGTGTGTAAGTTCGTGAGCAAAAATACCTTTAATATCATCATCAAAAGCAAATTCATCTAGAATACCTATCCTTGATGTGTATATAACTATAAACGGCCAAGGTATAGGAGAATAAAAACCATTCGGAAGATCACTTTGATTCACAACTACAACAGGAAATTTATACGAAAACTCAACATTAATCTTTCTACTCAAGACTTCATAAACCTCATCCGCTATCGTATAGAGCCTCATAGCAGTTTTTTGAGATGTCTCAGAATAGTATATCTCAAAATATTTTGTCTCAACCTTTTTCCAACTCCTTGTAGGGTCAAATGCTGAAAAGTTAATCTGTGAAAATCCATTAACAGAAACAACAACAATAAGAGCAACCAAGTATAAAAGCCTACTCATAACAATCCCACACAATTGGTTATAATAAAATAAAATTATCCTCAAAAACCAACTAAAGTGATAATAATTCAAAATAACTCATCTACACACTTCTAACTACATCTATAAAGTTCTTTAGCTATACCTAGTAAGAATGAATTTAACTTTCAAAACTTGTTTATTCTTTTGAATACACCTAAAGAGCCAAACGAAGATGAAATTAATTTCCAAAACAACCACTGTATATTAAATAATAATTTTTGGTATGCTTATCACTTTAGGAAGCGAAAGAGCGTTTTCTCTGATAGAGATTTTGATCGTTCTTGCGATAATTGGAATACTGCTAACGATTGCGATACCAAACCTTTTTAGAGCCGAAGAAGCAACACGAAAGCGAGCAACAGAAATTGAGATGAAAGGTATAATAGCATCAATGTATAGTTATAGACTATCAACCTATTCTCTACCAAGAAGTCTGAAAACTCTCGTTGATGAAGGATACATAAAGTCAAACGCAATGTATGACGAATGGAACACAGAGTATTCTTTTCAAGTTTCTGGCAACAAGGTAGTTATAAAGAGTGCAGGGCCTGATAAGAAGTTTGGAACGAGAGATGACATAGTAGTCGAAGAAGTGTTTTAGAACTTACATAAGTCTGAATTTTCTCATCACTTCAGCGAGTTTCGGATTGTCCGCTGAATCTTGAAGAGTATTAATAACATCAACAATTTTGCCCCAACTTTCAACTCCCTAAACTGTCTCTCTCCTAACCCTCTCAATCATTGTCCTCCTATCCCACAACGCAAAACCCATAACCACTAAAAACCCATAACCACTATAACCATACCACCAAATACACTAGACAAAATTACCAAAGTGTTCCTTATCCACATAAAATTCCTTGTTTATGCAGTTCGCAAGTCCTTGAACTTTCCTGTTACTCCGTTCCACGTACACCCTGAGCGTAGTCCTAATACTAATAAAGCCTCCCTTATCTTCCCGTAAATTCATCACCAGAAGAAGTAAATAAAACACAATGCCAAAAACAACTTGCTCAACCTACTCACATCTTACTGTCCCTAAAAACTACAGTCAAAATTTATATTAGTTTCAAAAATTCGGAAGAGATTATTAATTTTTGAACACTATCAACTCTAACAGAACCTAGGTGATACTATTCACTATACCCTTAAACTTATCACCCCTATCCTCGTAGTTTTTAAACATATCAAAACTTGCATAAGCAGGAGAAAACAAAACAACATCACCTCTTTTTGCTACTTCCCTTGCTTTATAAACAGCCTCTTCAAGAGTTTGAGACTTGTAGATGTTTTGGTATCCAGACTTCTTTAACTTTTCTTCAATTACATCCTTCGTGCTACCTATTGCAATAACAAACTTAACTTTCTCCTTTATCACATCAACAGCATCCCCAAAGTCCATTCCCTTGTCAAGACCACCAACTATGAGTATTATAGGATTATCCAAACTTCTAACGGCACTGACCATGGAGTTTATCGTAGTTGATTTTGAGTCATTTATGTACCTCACGTCATCAATCTCTCTCACAAACTCCATCCTGTGAGGAAGAGGAGAAAAGGAGTATATAACTTCCTCCATAACCTCAACTGGTACTCCTAACTCAACTCCTATAGCAACTGAAACCATTATATTCTCAACATTATGCCTACCAATAAGTTTAATACGACTAGTATCAATTAACCTCTTACCGTCTATACAAATATAGCTTCCTTCTAGATAAACTTCTCTCTCACTCCTACCCTCCCTACCTACATAAGCAGAAAATAGAACCTTCATAGTCTTAAGTGTATTATACTGACCATATTTTGTAAGAGACTTGTTTACTATGCTAACATCACTAGAAGTTGAATTTTTGAAGAGTGAAAATTTTGAGTTTATGTAATCCTCAAAAGAAGCATATCTATCCAGATGGTCTTTTGCTATATTCGTTATTGCACCAACCTGCGGTCTAAAATGCTTTGTTGTGTCAATCTGAAAACTACTTATCTCCAGAACGAGAGTTTGAATATTCTCGTCATATAGTGAGAAAATTGGTATTCCTACATTACCACCTATGAAAGTGTTCTTATGATAAGCACTCAAAACTCTGTATGTTATGTTAGTTGTTGTAGTCTTACCGTCTGTGCCTGTGATTGCTACATATCTGATGTTTGGTTTAAGTCTGTAAAAAAGTTCTATGTCTCCTATCACTTCAATACCCATCTTGTTAGCCTTCTGTATTATTGGATTTGTTAGTGGAACACCAGGACTTGAGATGATAATTTCAATATCATCAAGTTTAACATCCTCACTACCAAGTAAGTTATGAACTTCTCCTTTTGCGCTTACCCTCAACTCTTGTATCAATCTTTCCTTCTCTTCATCTCTTACTTTGTCAGAAATATAGACATTACAGCCATTTTCGGATAGGAATTTAGCAGTATTGAAACCCGTCCTATGAGTAAAACCAAGAATAAGAAAATTCTTCATTCCCAAAACCATACTCTACTCCATATACACTCTCGGATCCATAGCATCTCTCAATGCCTCACCAAGAAGATTGAGAGACGTAACGGTTATGAATATAGCGATACCCGGAAAAACGGCAAGCCACCATGCATAGTCAATGTATTGATTACCTTGAAGCAATATGTTTCCCCAACTCGGTGTAGGTGGCTGAACACCAAGCCCAAGAAAACTCAAAGAAGACTCAACCAAAACAGCACCAGCAATTCCAAAAACCAAAGACACAAGCGCAGGATTTATGGCGTTTGGTAGAATGTGTCTAAAAAGAATATAAACATCGCTAACACCTGTTATTTTTGATATTCTGACAAAATCCATATTCACAACTCTTAAAGTCTCCCCCCTGACAAGCCTAGCAACTCCTGTCCATCCTGTGATACCTATCACAAACATTATGTTATATATGTTCGGTGGTAGGAAAGCAAGGATAGTGAGTATAAGGAATAACGTTGGAAAGGTCATGAAAACTTCTATCACTCTCATTATTATCATATCAACTATACCCCTATAATATCCCGCAAGTAGTCCAAGAGTAGTCCCAATAATAAAGGCAGTCCCAACCGCAACAACCCCAACAGATATTGAAACTGTAGTTCCATAAACTATCCTAGACAATACATCTCTTCCAAGGTCATCCGTTCCAAGAGGATGCTCTAAAGATGGCGGTTGAAGTTTTTTACTCAAGTTTATAGTGTAAGGATTATGAGGAATAGGAGGCATAATCTTTATAGTAGCCTTTGAAAAGTCAATTTCATCAGTCCTACCAATGAAAATAGGAAAAAACACCTTCCCATCAATTACACAGAATATTGGCTTATCATTTGCCATCAGAGGAGAAAAAACCGCTATGAGAATTAAAACTACAACAATACTCAATCCTACAACACCCAGCCTATTTGAGAAAAAGCGATTTTTGACAAACTGAAAATACGTCATTCTACTTACTCAAACACTAGATAAAATTTTTAACTTCCAGACCTTTACTATCAAGAAAACTCGGAAGACGTTCAGAAATTATATATCTTGAAAGAGAGTTTTAAGAGATAATATAATAAATCCTAGTTTTTGGAGATAAAAAATGAAGAAAAACATTCATCCTGCTCTAAAAGTCTCAAAAGTCAAGTGTGGATGTGGTAATACCATTGAAATATTATCTGTTTTTGAAGAAGAACACATTGAAGTATGTTCAAATTGTCATCCCTTTTACACTGGTAAGAAAAAAATAGTAGATACGGGCGGTAGGGTAGACAGGTTCAAGAAGAAGTATAAAGTTAGATAAATATGTATAAATTAGTAGTTGAGGGAGGACACAGACTGTTCGGTGAGGTTGATATAAGCGGTTCCAAGAACGCCGTTCTACCTATAATGTCGGCTTCAATATTGGTAGAAGATGATATTGTTATTCACAATGTTCCCGACCTTGTTGATGTAAGGGTAATGAAGGATCTTCTGGAGAAGCTTGGTAAAGAAGTTAGTTTCTCAAACGGAAGGATGGTTATAAAAACTAAAACCGAGGAGCCCTACGAAGCACCGTATGAGATTGTTAAGAAAATAAGAGCATCTATAGCGGTTTTAGGACCACTTCTTGCCAAAAGGAAAAGAGCCAGAGTTTCATTTCCAGGAGGTTGTGCAATAGGTCCTAGACCTGTAGATTTACATATTAAGGGGATGAGAATACTAGGTGCTGGCGTTAAAGTTGAGCATGGTTATATTGTAGCGGAGACTGAAGGACTTACAGGTGGCTTTGTAAATATGATGGGGATTAACGGGACAAGCGTTGTTGCAACTGAGAATGTCATTATGGCAGCGACTCTAGCAAGAGGCACGACTGTTATTGATAATGCAGCAATGGAACCTGAAGTAGTTGATCTATGTAACTTTCTCATAAAGTGTGGCGCAAAAATCAAAGGACACGGAACGAATACGATAGTAGTTGAAGGTGTTGATAAGTTAAAAGGTTGTGAGTATGAAGTAATTCCCGATAGGATTGAGGCTGGAACATACATACTAGCAACTATGATGACAAATGGAGAAGTGGTTTTGAATAATACCAATCACAATCACTTAACAGAACCTATAAATACTTTCAAACAGATGGGAGCAAAGATTGAGGTTCTATCAGAAAGTAGTATATTAGTAAAAGGTTCTGAAAGTTACGAACCTGTGAATGTTATTACTTTACCCTACCCAATGTTTCCAACAGACCTACAAGCACCACTTATGGCGGTTTTGACAAAAGCAAAAGGTATTAGTGTGATAACGGAGAGAGTTTTTCAAAATAGATTTGCTCACGCTGCGGAGATGAATAGAATGGGAGCAGACATCACTATAGAAAATGCTTCTGCAATAATAAGAGGTGTTCCTAAACTTTACTCTGCAACCGTTATGGCTTCAGACTTAAGAGGAGGAGCAGGACTGATAGTAGCACTTCTAGGGGCTGAAGGAACAGGAGAATTGCTTAGACTATACCATGTTGATAGAGGATACGAAAAAATAGAAGATAAACTTACCAAACTAGGTGCTAAAGTTTGGAGGGAAAAAACAGATCTTATATGATTTGGAGAACATTGAACTTCTTAAATACTCTCAAGTTGCTGCTTCAGAAAGGAAAGATCTATCTAGTTTTCCTTTCAATCTCAATATTTATTTTCTCTTCTTTCGTTGTAATCGTCTTAGGGGTTAGAAACGCTATAAACAAAACTGTTGAAGAAAGTATAGGTTCAAAATTACCACCAGATACTATAAAAGTAACACCAAAGATAATACCTAAAACCATATTCGCAGGCAATGTAAAGGGAGCACAGATACTCCAAAAAGATTACATAAGAATATCAAGGATCAAAGGAGTCAAGAAGGTATACAGGATAATGGAAGTACCATTCCCAAGTAGTGTTATACTTAGAATTTTTGGTATAGTTGGTAGGTCGGATATGGTAACCTACGGCGTAGATGCTGAACTAGTAAAAAGAGACATATTCAAAGGGTTATCCTTCAAATACACGGAAGGTGAGAAGCGAATACCATTCGTCGTTCCTAAGGGAGTAATAGAAGGCTATAACCTTGCTTTTGCAAGAGGTCAAGGAACTCCTACAGTAAGTGAGAATATGTTGAAGGGACTTACTTTCACATTCTATGCAGGTAGGTCAAGCTTCAAAACATTACAGAAATACATTGAAAATGAGGGTATTATTGTAGGTATAAGCGATAATATACCACCATTAAGTATATGTATGCCGATCAGTGCTGCAACATACCTCACGAAACAGATAGTTCCTAACCATATACCATCATACTCTATGCTGTATGTAGAAGTTAAGTCTCATGAGTTTGTCAACGATGTAATATCTCAAATAAGGAGAATGGGTTTTGTCGTTGAAACCTCAACAGACAAAACTGTCTTTGTTGAAAGTATAAAGTCTTTCATATCATACATAATACTTGGTCTCATAATACTTGTTGGTATATTTGCTGTTGTTTCAGTATTTATATCAATTATGCTGTTCGTTGCAACAAAGGTAGATTTTCTATCTCTCCTAAGGTTATTAGGTGCAAATAAGTTATATATATCCATCGCAATATTAACACTTATAACAACGATAGTTTTCGTGTTTTCAGTTGTGTCAAGCCTTATCTCACAAAGTGTTTTCATAAACTACGCTTCAATGTTGATAGACCAATACGATATACTCAAGTCCTTCATAAGAAAGGAGTTCTTCTACATAACTACTAATGATATAATGATACCTGTTCTTATAAGTGTAGTTCTGTCCGTGATTTCATCAGTCTTCATTTCATTCAGGTTCCTAGTCAAAAGTGTATGATGAAAAACCACTAACTCCTATCATCCCATAAATCATATAACTGATTTTCTAAAAAAGTTTTTGATAAAGTGATTTATAGTTTTTCTGTTTGTCATATTTTCCTCCTTCTGCCCACAAAGCAAAAGCAGGTTATTTCACATCAATTTTTACCAAGTTCTCCTACAAACTTTAGATCACGCTAGATGTAAAATCAATATAAGGTTGTTTAAAATTAAATAATGTATGTGGGACGACCTATCACCAAAACAATCAAGAACTCTTGAGTTCATAATTGAATACATAAAGAAGCATTCCTATCCACCCACATACCATGAAATTGCTAAAAATCAAAGGATTAGCATAAAAAGTGTATCTCAAAGACTAAATCAACTCAAACGAAAAGGCTACATTGAGATAAGGAAGAATATTCCTAGAGGTATAGTCTTAACAGATAAGACTGGAGTGAGTTTATGTAAAACTGTATCTTTGAAAATATACAGAAAAGTTGATAAATTTAAGAAAAACTTTAAACTAGGAGATCTTGAAAGAACAATATCTCTATCTACCAATATTTTTCCAAGAGATGACATATCTGAAGAAAAAACATTCTTACTCAAGATACATAATGGAACAAATGTAGAGAACTATCTAGGTTTTGATATGTCAAATAATGACATTATAGTAATTCAAAAAGAAACCAGTATCAACGAAAATGATAAAGTAGTCTCTATTTACGACAACAAGATAGTGATTGGTAGAGTAACAAAGATAGAAGATTTCTTTGTCATACAAGCAAAACGAGGTGTGATACCAATTGGTGGCAGTAATGCTGTTATTGTCGGTAAGATACTGAGTATCATAAAATTTGTCTAGATATTTCCTCAATTGATAGGTCTTAGAAAAATCGTTCAGAATCTTCTGTATGTTAGTAGAGATTATTAGACAAAACGGGGAATATACTGCGATTTTGGAACGCGACCACTGGATAACAAGAATCATACTACACATATCAGAGAATGAAGAGTTTAAGTCTTTCGTGATGGAAGACTGTATATCATCCAACAAAAACTTCTTTGATATAAACGGTGTTGAGTATAAGAAGATTAATAACATTCTAGTTCTAGACGGTAAGGAGATAAGAGTATTGTCAAACGACAACATACTATCTGGTAAAGTGTATTTATCTTCAGAAAGTTATCAATCTTTGTCTTCAAGGCGAAACATAGCACCTTCATCTTTGGCATATGATTATTGTATTGACATCAGGAGAGATAATGTAAGGATAAATTACAGAAATAAGAGATACAGTTTGAAGATACTAGCGTTTTTGATACTGAGAAAGATAGGAATCCTACCTTCAGAAACTCAAGTAGAGTCTCTTTATTCTACTCTTCAGGATGTAATACACAGCGAATTCAAGTATCTAGCACTGGAGATTGTGAAGTTCAGCAGGTATGTATTCCCTCACAAAGTTGAGTTATCTTTTGAGTTAAAATTAGATGACAGCAGGAACTACTACTTACTAACACACACAAGAAGAGGTTGGAGGATAAAAAGCATAAACACGTATAAAGGCGCAGTCAATATTATTCACAAACTTACTCTAAACTCTTACTACTGGCTATTGGAACAAACTGAACGCTATTCTTGGATAAGGAGTATAAAAGTCTTTCTATCTAAAGTATTCAACATAAAGCCAATCAAAGTAGTCTTAATACTCTTTCTAGCCCTACTATCAATCTACCTAATCCTTAACTACAGTATCTTTATGACAATCTTTATATTGATGATCATGATAGTATTAGTTAGAAGAATACTACTCTACATAAACTTTAAGGGAAGTTTGATATGAGTAACTACAGAAATGCAGGTGTTGACATAGACAAAGCAAATTCTTTGATTGATCAACTTAAGAGCGAGATATCAAGAACTTACAACAAGAATGTTATATCTGGTGTAGGTGGTTTTGGAGCACTACTCAACATAGACTTAAGCGAATACCAGAGTCCTGTAATATCAATATCAACAGACGGGATCGGAACCAAAATACTACTTGCCAAAGAATACGATAAAATTGACAATTTAGGTATAGACCTTGTTGCGATGAATGTTGATGATGTTATATGCACTGGTGCAAAACCTATTGGTTTTGTGGATTACTTTGCCTGCGGGAGACTAGATGAAAATATCTATACGAGAATCATAAGAAGTATAATAAAGGGATGTGAGATTGCAAATGTGCCTCTTGTCGGTGGTGAGACTGCAGAGATGCCTGGAATGTATATGGACAGTGACTTTGATCTGAATGGAACTGCGATAGGTGTTGCGGAAAAAAGTATGATACTACCAAGAAATGTAAAAGAAGGAGATAAACTAATAGCACTTGAGTCTAGCGGATTTCACAGTAATGGATATTCGCTGATACGAAAGATACTCAAAGAGAACAATATCGATCCTACTAAAAACTACGGATTTGAAAAACCACTCATAGACCTACTTCTTGAACCTACTAGGATATACTGTAATATATTGTATCCTCTTATAAGTAGGGGGTTGATAAAATCTCTATCGCATATAACTGGTGGAGGCATCTTTGATAATACCTTAAGAGTAACTCAAGGCAGGAGAATTAAAATACACGAAGATAAAGTCTCTACTCCAGAGTTTATGAAGTTTATGATAAAAGAAGGTAAGATTAGTGTAGAAGAAGCATTTAGAGTTTTTAATATGGGAATAGGAATGATAATAATTACCGATAAAGATGATGAGGTTATTGATGAACTTTCAAAGACTATTGAATACAAAGTCTATGTTGTTGGAGAAGTTCTATGATAGACTTTAGGATGGTAGAAAACAACATAGGTGTAAGTAGATTTAGACTTATATTCCTCTCAAGTTTCATTACTCTTATACTTGCTATAGTAATAATAAGAATCATTGACATGCAGATACTCAGCAGAGACAAGTTTGTTAAATTAGCATTTATAAACATGGCACAGCAGATACCAATATCCTCCCAAAGAGGAACAATATATGACAGGAACATGAATGTTTTAGCATCAAGTGAAGAAACAATAGGTGTATTCGTAATCCAAAAATATTTACCTCAAAGTGAAGATGGAAGGATAGTAGTATTCTCAAAACTTTCAGGTATAATAGACAAGAATATTAAATTCATACTAGCCAACATAGAACGCAGAAAGTGGGATTTGTATGGTCCTATATTCATAAGCGAGATAACCAAAGAACAAGCAATAAAAATTCTTGAAAAGCAGGAAGAACTACCTGGTGTGGTAGTTGATACACTCTACCAAAGAAACTACAACTACCCTTACGAGTCTGCACATATACTAGGATATCTTGGACCTATAGATCAGCAAGAGATAAAGACTCTATCAATAGAAGACAGAGAGATATATCACTCTGGTAGTTATATTGGAAAAGATGGTGTTGAAAAGGTGTATGACAAAATACTAAGAGGCCGAGATGGCAAGCTATTAAGATACATAGATGCAAAGAACAATATAGTTGGAATGGAAATAACTGAACTGCCGGTTGAAGGGAATTCCATTATGCTTTCAATTGATATTGAAATACAAAAACTTGGCTATGAACTACTTAAGAACTACCGAGGAAGTCTTGTTATGATGAAGCCAAGCACTGGTGAGATAATAGCACTAGTATCTACACCCTCGTATGACCCAAATAGATTATCTCTTGGTGATTTTTCCTATTTTCTATCCCTTTCAACTGATGAAAAAAATACTCCTCTTTTCAACAGGGCTATACAGGGAACATATCAACCAGGTTCGGTTTTCAAACTAGTCACCACAGCTTCAGCAATAATGAGTAAAAAATGGGATCCGAATAGAAGTGAAATGTGTCAAGGAGCATTGAGAATAGGCAAAAGAGTTTTCCAAGACTGGGCAATCCACGGTTATGTTAGGGACATAGTAAAAGCAATAGAAGTATCATGTGATGTATATTTCTACAAAATTGGATTAGCAATTGAACCTGAAGATCTTATAGAAACAGCACGTATGTTTGGAACGGGAGAGATGACATTCATTGACCTACCAAACGAAAAAAAAGGGTTCAGAACATCTATGGAATTCCACAAAAGAAGGTATAACAGAGATATAATGGGAGGCGATATGGCTAATCTATCAATAGGCCAAGGAGATTGGCTATTCACCCCCTTACAACTTGCCGTTATGACTAGTTTTATATTCAATGAAGGAATAGCTTTCAAACCTTTCATCGTCAAGGAAGAACTATCTCCTAATGGCAAAGAAGTTGTGAAAGAGACAAAACCAGAGATAATCAGAAAAGAAACTAGAATACCAAAAGATGTGTTTGATACCATAAAGAAAGGCATGAAGCAAGTGTTTGAAGAAGGAACTGCTAGGGGACTGAAATACATAACTAAGTATCCAATAGCAGGAAAGACTGGAACTGCTGAAAATCCTCACGGCAAGCCACATTCAGTTTTTGTATGTTATGGTCCAACTGATGCGGTTAATCCTGAAGATGTTGTTGTAGTAGCAGTTGTAGTAGAGAATGTTGGTTCAGGTTCGGCTTATGCAGGTCCGATCGCTGCAAAATTAGTTGACACATATTTTGACAAATATGGTTATACTAAACAGTAACAATGGATAAAAACTAATCTGAAACACTTTATACAAAGTTCCTAGTCTAGAAAAGACGTCAAAATTTCTTCAATCCTCATTAACAATGGAATCTTTTACCTACTTCTATCTAGAAATTCAAACTATAATCAGTTTTGAAGCAACACCTCTTTTTGAATACCAAAATAATTCTATCGGAAAATTTTAGGTTGTGATCAAGAAGGGAGAGATACTCCCCCTCTTAAGGAATAACATGCTACTCACTCAGTATAGCGACAGAGTTGTAGCCGCCAAAACCATCATTTTCTTTCAATGGGTTTGCCTGGTCCTCTGACCAAACAACTCCACCATCTATAACATACTTATACTGCCATCTACCCGGTCTTATTTTCCATTCAACAGTCCAATATCCAGTTTTCTCATCCTTTTTCATCTCAATTGGAACATTGTCAGTGCCAGGAGTTCCTTGAGAAGGTGGGGCAGTCCAACTGTTAAACTGACCCGCAAGATGAACGGTAGTTGCAGCAGGTCTATCAAAAGTGAACTTCACTATAAGTTTTCCAGTCTCAGGATCCTTGCCAACAACTTCATAAGGTATATACCTATCCTTCAATACATCCCAAAGTAAGCAAGAGCTTAGCAAAGATAATGAGATTAACATCGCAATAGAGATTGAAATTAACCTTACAACCTTCATACACTGCCTCCACTAATTTTATACTACTAAAAACTAATCTTTAAGTCAACATAAATTCTAGGTAAGTTTTGTAGAATATAATCTGCGTAGAAACCCTCAAACTTGCCATCAGGTCCTTTATAGAGATAATTCTTGATAGCGTCAGAGACCAGTCCAAAATCTAGATCATAAGTGCTACCAAATAAAGGATAACCATAACCCAATCTTATGCTCATGTTGTCTGTTCTGTAATACAAATATCCCGCAGGTGATATATATGTTACAGATATGTCTTTGGTATCATCAATAATATTAAGTAGTAATCTACTACTTCTCAGATTATCACTCCAAGAAAAGTATCTCCCACCTACATTAATACCAAATCCTTCAAAACCTATGATCCCAAATGATATATCAATATCTCCTCTTACTTCTATTATATTAGCATTATATTGTCTTTTTACACTAGTAAATTCCTCAGGTTTAAACGAGATAGTTTGATATGATCCAACTACAGAAAGCCCCAAAAACTCAAACAAATCTACAAAGCCTAATCCTGCTTTCGCATTTATACCTCCAAGAAGTGAAACTCTACCCTGTCCAGCTAGGTCAACACCCTGATACTCTATAAACCTATATACATCGTTTAAAGACTTTTCTTGTACATAAGAACCTTCTAGCAATAACCTAGTGATACCTCCTATGATTAACTCATACTCACTAAGAACCTTACCATTTACAGCAAGTCTAGTAGAATTGTAGAAAGCATTCACATTCGTGTTTGTGTAAACATTTAGAGTAATGTATTCTCCAGAAACTTGAGATTTTATACCTTCTACAAAATCTGAAAACAATCCACCGGAGAACCTTATACCATTTGCATTTATGTTTTCTCTGTAAACATTTATTGTATTATTACTTACTTGTATAGTTCCTTGACCTATGATACCCCCTTTAACATAAAGTGACGCAAAATCACTAGAAACTATAAGATACGCATTAAAGGTTTCTGAAGTTCTAAAACCTTTATTTGGAATAATACCTATCCTATAGGTATTAATCAAGTCATAGTAATCAACCAGGTTGTAGTTATTACCGAAAGAGTAAAATATTCCATCTAGACCTAAGGAGAATGAAGCAATATCCTCAATCTCAAAAACATCTACCTTAACATTAGCACCACCAGATAAGTTCAAAGCACCTTCACTACCATCTATGAAGTATGAACCTAAGAAAATTTGCCACAAGTATCCTTTAGCTCTCTGTTCAGCATAAAAACCTCCAAGGTCTCTACCAACTAGAGAAAGATTAGTTGTATCATCCCCCATACCAGGCATGGAAGCAATGGTCCCATCCATAAACTCAACAGGTCTTAGTAGATACGGTATCCCTCCAGGTCTAGCTGTAGAAGAAGAGTCAACATAGAACCCTTCGTTGTCAACCTTACTATTTATAACATTACTAACGCCAAAGATGCTAGAAGAAATAACCCACGAGTTAAAGTATCCTATAGAGTTTTCAGGATCATCAAATTTTACCACCCTACTTCTATAAAACGGTATTATTCTGACTTTACTAGCTTTGTGGATGTAGTTTATCATCAAACTATCAAAGGCAGTATGCTTAAATTTAGTAGTCGGTTGAACTATTACATTTGCTATTCCGAATATGTCTGACGTTAGTTCTAGTTTCGTCTCAAAATTTACAATGAATTCAACATTGTCAAGTCCTAAATAGGGAGATGTTGGTGTATTGTTATACACATAGTTTGATTGCATATACTTGAAATCACCTATCGTAATCAAATCTCCCTTAAACTTAACAGCACCAAAGGTTATTGAAACGAAAACCATCAATACAAAAAGACTAATAAAAGCCACTCTCATAAAGCACCTCCTTAATACTTAATATACATATCAAACCTTATAGTAGGCTCAACCGCAAGTTTGTATTCACCAGTGTTAATCCTTTTCCCATCGGAGTATATCGTTGATGCCAGATTATCAGGCATAACCAAACCACTACTAAAATCCTTAGCACCATTATATATAACCACGACTGCTTCCAAATTTCTACCTAAATCTAAATCATTCACACTCGTCATACCATACCACCCATAAGAGATTGTAATATACGAATCAACTTTAGGTATCTGATACCATATGCCTATGTATGGTGTTAGGAAAACATTCTCTCCTACATTACCTACATTCACATCTCCAACTTGGACAAAACTCCTACCACCAACTTTAAGCCACAGATTATCACCTATCTCCTTTCTAGTTTTGCTGTCAAATAGTGAAGAAAGCCTATATCCAGTATATAACCTCAAATCACTGTAAAGTATGTTCGTTGAGATAGAGATTACTGAGTCCCATATAGAACTATTGTTAATGTAACCTAATAAATCAATAGATACGTCTCCTCCGAGATATCCAACGTTACCTATACCAACAACAGTAGTAACTGATTTTGAGGGCTTTTCAATCTTGTTATCCCTCAAACTCAACTTTAGCAATGTCTTAATTTCATCTTCATCAGTAATAAGGGGAATATTGTAGTACGTATAAGACTTAAAATCAATACCTAACACTGTTATATTTGAAGTTTTTTCAGGCAAAACTGCCAAACTACTTACCTCTACTTTCATACCCTCAATGCCCTTAAACATCAAACCACCAACAGCATATATACTACCTATTTCCGTTCTATTCGTTCCAATATATATCAAGTCTCTGAGAACTCCTCCTTCAAGACCTAGATATGCAAGATCCACTATATCAAAAGAAATATATCCTCCTATAAAAGCGTAGGAAGTAGGAAACAAAGCTATGTATGGCAAAGAAACAGTATAGTTATTACTACTAATAACTGGAAATAGGTAAAACCACCTATAGTCGCTTGTCTTCATTAAGTAACCTAGGTTATTCGTAGTCATCTCTCTATATAGAGCTCCAATATATATATCTCCAATACCTACATTACCAGCACCACCTATTTTAAGACCTCCGAAATTACCAGTAGTAAAAAGATTGAAAAACGATGAATTTTGAAAATCCCCAATACTACCATATATATTCTTTGCAAAATATCCCTCTACATCAATGATACCATCAAAATAGCTTACATACATTCCATAGTAATCTTTTCCACTATACACTAGGTTGGTAGTATCTTCTCTGGCAGTTGAGAATATCTCAACTGAACCGTCAATAAACTCTATGGGGTATAGGAAGTATGGGACAAACCAGTGTGCTCTTGAGAATGTTGAAGAGAAAAGTTGGAGAGATGGAAGATAACTAAAGAACATCTCGGAATGTGAATTTCTAAACTTAATCGCTCTATTCTTGAAGAATCCCTTGACAGTGAATATTTCATCAGAATATCCGACTACTCCACTATTTATATCAAGTATTGTAGAACCATCCAAGAAGGAATTCATATAGAAATCAACAGAACCAAACAGATTCTCTTCTTTAACTCCAAGCCCGAAGATGAAGGATAACCTACTATCTCTCAAATACCATCTGTTATCGCCATACTGCTGTCCGAACCTATAAGGACCATAATGCTCTCTTAAGTACTTATCATCAACATTCTGAACCAGGGAAGTTGAAAAGTAAGCATCAATAAAAGGTTTAACACCAGCAAACGAAATACTAGCAAACACAACCAAAATTACAATAAATAAGATTCTTTTCATACTAACACCTCCTCAAATTTTAGAAATACATCTCTGCTTCAACATTAACCCTATTCTCTGTTTCTGCACCTCTTACAAAGTCAACATCACCAACGAGTCCCGTATCCATATGTCCTCCATTACCGTAAGACAATAGAACTCTTGTGTTAGGTGCAGGATATACCTGTAGTTGTCCGAAGAAAGATGTCCAGGATAATGCTCCGCTTCTTGAAACTCTCTCTTGATAACCTCTCATTACACCAAGTCTTGAATAAAACTTAACCCAAGACAGTAGATTTACCGTAGATTCAAGTCCAAATCCTAAGAAAAACTTATTGGGATCCTGTAAGTTAAACAACTTTAGCATAGGCCTTATTTTCGCAAATTCATTCTCAAAGTCAAGAGACAAAACTAAATGTCTAAACCAGTTTGTAGAACCTACCTGTAATAAGTAATCTCTACCGAAGTATTGCTGCAGTTCTCCTATAAACTTAACACCTCCCTTAAAAGATGCGTAGAGTTCTGTTATCCACTCAAGGTAGTGTGAAGCGTTCTTACTAACCATTTTCTCTTGGAACAAGAATTGCCATATGTTATAGTCATCGTGTTGCTTACCTTCTGAATCAGTCCATATAGGCCAATCATAGTTATGTGAATACTTCATAAACGATTTTATATTTACAAACTTAACAGGAAATGCATAGGATAGTTGAACGAATTGCTCAAAATAGTCATTCTGTCTACCGCTTGCAGGGTCGGCATTTCCACCAAGATACTGCCTGAAGTTAGGTTGAAGTCCAACACTTGAGAAGGTAAATTCTATACCACCAATCAATCTTGGGTTGTCGTATCCCATCTTAATTACATACTTATAAACTATTGCATTACTATCACCAAGGACAAACCTATTTAACATCCAATCACTTTCGTTCCAACCTGACGGTGCTGGTAGATTTATACTCTCAGGAGCAAAAGACCTTCCAACCTCACCAGATAGGTTGAAGGAAAATCCAGAAAAACCTGGAATGCTTCCACCATAACTCAAATCCAAACCTAGAACATTATACTGTCCTTTCTTCCAAGAATCCTCAATATAAACACTCCAATCATTAGTATTTCTTGGAAGTTGATAGATAAGAAAACCACCAGTAGATCCTATACCGAAAGTATTGCCTATTGGATCTTTGATATCATACCTAGAGATTCTGAAAACTACCGCAGTTTCATTTTTGTTCTCTTGAACAGATTTTTCATTTATTTCGTTCGCGTAGTCTATCAAGGTCGTTTTAAACTCAAAACCACTTCCAAAGATATTTGGAAATCTTGCAAAAACGCCACCATTTTGAGCAGTTCCTACTCCAGCAGAAAACTGAAGGAGAGGCTGATACATATTCACTCTCCAACCTTGGTTATAGAAAAACGCAGCCTCCCCCCACTTCTGCCAGAACTGAATCTGAGCAGCGACATCACTTCTACCCAAATACAAAGACTCTGGTAAATACCCTCCGCTTGAGTAAGTGCTATTAAATGATGACTTGTATATCGTCCAGAAGTTTATTCCTGGTGCAGCGGCACCTTGAAGGTTTATCTCAAAGTTTCCATAAGGAGAGCCTTGTTCTAGTGACCATATCCTAATATCATTCGTAACGACATCAGACCTTATTGAAGATCCTACTTTAGCATAGGTCCCAAACTCAACACCAGCAAATACAGAATAGACTACAACAAGGTTGATCAAAACGATCAAATAAATCCTATTCATAAAACACCCCCACTAAATTAGAAAATATCTACAAATCCTATAACATCAGCCTGATAATACCATCCAAGATTACCTCTGTTCTGGACTCCAAAGTTCAATTCAAATCCCGGTCCTTTTAGTCCAAGTCCCATCGTAATTCTATTATTCTCCAGACCGATCCTTGTGAATATGGTATCAGCATAAGATACTTCAGTTCCAACAGAAAAACTAAAAGGAGAAGAGGAATTAAGACCTAAACTATAAGATCCAAAAGCCTTCATATATGGTTTGATAAGATAAATAGAAGTACCTACCTTTAAAGCGGAATATACTTCAGTTCCTTGAGTCCCCGTTAAAAAAGAAAACTTAGTAGGTATCAGATTATATCCAACAACTCCAAGTTTCAGAAGTTCATCAAACATAGACAGATTAATACCAGCATCAAAGTTAAAGTTCCATTTATCAGTGTTGGCAGACTCATCTAGTTCATAACCTCTCAAAGATAAACCAAGTCCCTTACCAGATAAACCTATGCTAAAACTATCCAAGAAAGCAATAATGTCGGATAGTTCAAAACTCTTGGCTAAACTCATTCCAGCAATGAGATATCTCAGTCCAGAAGTAGCACTGATATCAGCACCATAAGATGAAAATGTTAGTCCAACTTGAACTATATCAACAACATTACCAGCAACATTAACATTTATCAGATTCACTCCAGGAACACCAAAAGGTTCAGAATAATTAGCACTAATAGCAATTCCACCTATATAACCTAATCCTGCTGGATTGTAAATAACCGCATAAGGATCAGTTACCTCGCTTACATTCGCTAAACCAAGAGCAATATATCTTCCTCCAACAAAAGGAGTCTCAAACAGAGCAAAAGAAAAATTGAAACATAACAAAACTATCAAAACACTAAAAATTATCTTCTTCATAAAACACCTCCTCTAGTGAATAACTGTTATCAGTCTAGCACCTATTGTATCAAGAGCAGATATGTTTTTACCTGCAACTACAACGAAGTAATTCCCCATAGGTACTATATTACCCCTGTCATCCTTACCATCCCAGATGAAAGTGTAGGGGAAATCGTAAATAGTTGCAGGAAAGTCATCAGCAGCATCAGCTTGCATGTTTTTTGATAGATTTATATTTTCAGCTATAGTCCTTACGAGATTACCTCTTTCGTCGTATATCTTTATGTAGCCTTGAGCAAAGAAATCGGTCTCTTTCTCTATACCAATTGTAATTCTTACCTTGTCGCCTTTGGCTGGAGCAAATACTTTTGGAGCATCATTCTCTTTGCCAGACAAACCTCCTCTAACTACCTTCATATAGAACCTTGGAGATTTGTCGGCTTCAATCTTGACCCCCGGATAGAAGTTAATGTATGCTTCATTACGAACATTAACACCAATCCTAGGCTTTCCATCACCATCAGTAACTCTTATCATTACAAAATTATCTTCAACGGACTTAAATGAAGGGTTTACAGGCGTAGAGTTGTCTGGCATATACTCATAATTGTAGTTACCACTATCAGGACCCGTTGTAGCAACTGCTATCTTCAACCACATATTCGTTGGATTAACATTCGTAAAGAAGAAACTCCAAGCTATCTTGCCAATAACAACCCTCTTAAACATATCAGGTTCAAACTCACCGTTAAAGAAAAAGTTAAAGATATTAGTATTCATGTTAGGAGTTCCTGATAATCCACCATCGTTGTAGCTGCTCATCCACGCATCTTCGTCACTTCCAACTATGGACAAAAGCTGAACTCCACCTTTGCTTTTATCAGGATTTATATCAAACTCAACTTTATCATTCGGATTCCAAAAACCTATATACATATCGGGGTCAAAACCCGAGAAGAAAACACCTCTATTCCAGTGAACAACGCTCTCAACAAAACTGGTTCTACCCTTATTTGGTTCTCTGTCAAAGTATATCATCAAGTTGTTGCGTCTTCCTGCGGTTTGTCCCTTCACAGCAAAATAAATAGCATTAGTATCCCAAGTAAACCACAACTCTGAAAGTTCTGCCTTAGTCAAAGTGTCTGTTTCTCTACCTGGATAGGCTGAGTCATTAGTTGGTTCACATTTATTTTGATAAGGAGAACCAAAATAAGTTAGCATCCTACCACCATTATTTGTTAAATCATTCTGATCAACTATAGCATTGAGCGGTTTATTCAAAACATTAGTAGGAGAAATTAAAAGTTCATCGGGCTCCCAACCCATCGCAAAAGGGTCCCAACTACTTAAAACTCTAACAACTATATTCTTATTAGACGCAGTAACTCCAAAAGCATCGGAGACAAACAAAACTACAGAGATGACACATAAGTATAAACATATCCTAGCAATCTGCATACCTGCCTCCTCTATCAACTTCCAAGAGATTATAAAAAATAAAAAATCCATTTTCAATAGTTTTTTAACTGAAGTTTGGTCAAGAGTTTGGTATTTTTTGTTGAACTTCCTTACTGATTGTTTTAGATTTTCTACTAATCAATCCTGTAGTGTGAGCCTATACTTTCTCTGTTTGACCAGGCAGACAACGCTACCAAGAATCCTGTTTGAACACCGTTTCTCAACTCAATAATATCCCTATTGACTTTTACATCTCTATAGAAGTCTTCTATGTCGTTTAGTAGGTTTTTTATATCACTCAACGCTCTTTTCAGTCTTCTTCTTGTTCTTATAGGTCCTACGTAGTTCCACATTATGTTTCTTATCAAATCCCAGTCTTGCTTTATAAGTATGGGGTCAGATTGTTCAGTTCCTGTATCTACCCAAGTGTTAATTTCAGGAAACTCGTTAAACAAATCTCTGTGTATGTTTTCTACCAAAAACTTTGCACATCTATATCCGAAGACTACTCCTTCAAGAAGTGAGGTGCTTGCTAACCTATTCGCACCGTGAAGTCCAGTACAAGCAACTTCACCTATTGAAAAAAGACGTTTTATGTTGGTCTTTCCATAGGTATCAGTTTTTACACCACCACACTGAAAGTGAAATGCAGGAACTACTGGTATAAGGTCTCTTGACATATCTATTCCTATCTGCTCAAGCGTTGAGAATATGTTCGGAAATCTATCCTTTATTTTGTCTCTACTCCCTATCTTTCTTGCATCAAGAAAAACACATTCTTCTTCTCTCTCATTCATCTCTGATATTATAGCCCTAGTAACGATATCTCTAGGTGCAAGTTCCCCCCTACTATCGTATTTGTATAAGAATCGTTCTCCTGAAGAGTTTATTATCACACCCCCCTCCCCTCTCACAGATTCTGATATTAGGAAGTTTCTCTTTAATGGATGGTAGAGAGTTGTCGGATGAAACTGTGTGTATTCCATATTTATAACTTCAGCACCAATCCTGTAAGCCATTGCATACCCATCACCCGTTGCAACATCAGGATTTGTATTGTGTAGATAAACCCTACCCATACCCCCAGTCGCTAATACTGTAGCCTTGGATAGAATATTTTTAACCTTCCCCGTAGTTATATCAAGAACATACGCACCTAAACAAGTTTTGTCTTTATACATCCTAAATCTATCTTTTGAGTGAAATTGCCATGTTATTAAGTCTATCGCCGTGTGCCTTTCAAGGATTTTCACATTACTAAACTGTTCAAGTTTTTCTACAATTTTTGATATGATTGACTTACCTGTTTGATCTCCAGAGAATATTATTCTCTTAACCGAGTGAGCACCTTCTTCAGTGAATTCAAGATCACCATTGTCTTGCCTGTCAAAATTGACCCCTAACTCATCAATCAGAACCCTTCTCACTATATCTGGACCTTCGTAAGCAACTACCCTCACTGCTTCAGGATTATTGACACCAGCGCCAGCAGAAATTATGTCTTTGTATATGAGTTCTGATGAGTCATTCTCACCTATATAGACTATACCACCCTGTGCGTAGTGTGTATTCCCATCATCATATTTAGATTCTTTGAGTATTACAGTAACATCAAAACCATTTTTTGCTAATTCATAAGCACAGATACCACCTGCTACTCCAAGACCAATAACAAGAAAATCTGTGTTAAGTATTTCAGACATACCCTACTCTAACCTATCTCTGTTTGTTACCTCTAGCCTCACTTGCTCCCGAAAACCTAGGATTATTTACAGCTGATATTAGTCCAGTAGCATCTAGGTTGTAGTCCCTATACAATCCACCAGCAAGAGTATCTGAAACAAAAGTATTTTCAATTATTCTATGAAGACTTATGTCATTCAACCCATCTTCGTATATACCAAAACCTCTAGCACCTGAAACACTAGATATTACGCAGTTAGATATCACTAGGTTAATCACAGCATCGGTTTTATATAGATATATTATGCTATTCGTTATTTCAGACTTGTTTTGAGTCACATCAAGGTTCATGAGGAAAGAGTTAGTTGAGTCGTATATTGCTATACCCCCTCCGTGTAATCTTGAGTTGTTATTAATTATTTTACTGTCTACAATAGTTGTATCTCCATCTCTTATAGTGAATATTCCACCACCTATATTATCCGATTTATTTCCAGATATATCACTTCCTTCAATTCTTGTGCTCCTAGCAAGTTCAATATAAACCCCGCCACCATCTTTTTGCGAACTATTACCAGTTATGCTAGCCTTAACAACATTCTTGAGACCAGTTATGTAAATGCCTCCTGCCTTGTCTTGTGATCTATTTTCTGAAATAGTTCCAGATATGCTATTTTCTTCACCTCTCAAGAAAATTCCTCCAGCAATCGCACCAGATGAATTTTTACTTACCGTGCTATTTACCGTAGATTTGAAAGTATTCTCAAAGAATATCCCCCCTCCGTTTCTTGTAGCACTATTCTCAAGAATGGAAGATTGAACTACAAGTGATGCGGTCCTAAAACCATACACCCCCCCACCATCCCTTGAAGTGTTATTTTTCACAGTAGCTCTAACGAAGTTAGCATTGCCAACATTCACAAAAACACCACCACCAGAGTTTTGAGCATTGTTAAAGCCTATAGTAGTATCTAGCACTTGATTAGCTATGCCTTTATCTATGTAGATACCACCCCCTTCTCTTGAAGAGTTAAAAGAAACATCTGAATTCTTCACAACATTGCTCACCCCTCCTACTAGTATCCCTCCTCCCCATATACCAACACTGTTACTCTGAACTGATACTTCCGAAACTTCGTTAAAATTACCTACTAAATATATGCCTCCCCCATTCTCTCCAGAGTTTCTAATAATTTTGGAATCTAATATTCTGTTTCTATTTCCTATGATACACATACCTGCACCGTTACCAACAAGGTTATTTGAAGATATTACATTCCTAATAGTTGAACCATCGGATTTATTTAGATAAATTCCACCACCGTTCTTATCGTTTTTCTCACGGTTTGTTGCCCCAGAAACTACAAAGTTCTCTATCAAAGCGTTAGAAACATTCCTCACTTCTATCACTGCTTGAACTTTTCTCTGCCCATCAAGAGTTGAATATCCTACCACAGAACTAAAACTTTGATCATATCCCCCAATAAGTTTTATATCATGATGCTTTATTGCAACTCCACTAAAGCCTGTGTTAAGTCCATTACCAGGAGTATATACACCTTCGGCAACCTTTATCACCCTGACACCAAAGATAACTGCTTTATCAATTGCAACTTCTATAGTTCTAAACGGTAATGCTTTGGTACCGGGATTCTCATCACTACCATTAGTTGCTACATAAACTGAAGTCTCACCTTCATAAGGATCCTTGGCAGAAGGTTTCTGTGTTTGTGTGAAACCAAACCCACATAGTGTTAAAACAAACACGATCGGTATCATCAGTCTCATCAGATATATCATATAACCTCCCAAAACTTGACCCCCATATTTAACTTGCTAGATAATTTTATATGTATGAAATGCTATTGTAAAGATTTTGTATACATATTAACTTTAACACTACCTTTAATCTTAACAGCCTGCCCTCAACCAAAACCAAAAGAAGAAGTTAAGATTACTCCTATCAAAGACAAGCAATTATTACTTGAAAACAGCTCTTCAATCTTCGGTTTAGGTCCTATACCAGAGTGGGTGCTTGACATTGAAAGTTCAAGAGAAATACAGAAGACAAAAAATGGAGTATTTTTTGTTGTCTTCCTAGAAGGTAGTGAAGTAAGAAGTATTCAACCAGAAAAAGAGTTTGAAGAATACCTTTCAAACTATTTACCTGATGGCAAAAAGATATCTTCCATACTCAACCTCAAAGTTAGTGGTAAGTATTGGCATAAAACTAAGGAACAGAAGTATCAAACATTCCACAGATACGAGATTACAAGAGAAAGCATAGAAAACGCTATAAAGCGAAAGAATGAGTTTTCAGAGAAGACAAGGTCCTTTCTAGATCAACTTAATTAAGGAACTGGGTCATATCCCCCAGGGTTGAAAGGATGACACTTCAATATTCTCCTGATACCTAGAAATCCCCCCTTCAAGATACCATACTTTAAGACTGCTTCTTTTGTATATTCAGAACAGGTCGGATAAAACCTACAAGTATGCCCCTTGATAGGACCTATGTATCTCTGATAAAATTCTATCATTTTCACAACAAACTTCTTCATAAAACTTATCTTATTCTACAAAAATTTTAAAACAATTTCACAGGTATTACAAAATCAAAACTCCATCGTTAACAATCAATCCCTCTAGGCCAGATTGAGAACTTTATAGAAAAATCCTTCCAATCTTAAGTTTAGCAACCTTACAACAAACAAAAAGTTTTGTTGTATCAAACTAACTCCTCCTTTCAGTGAAAACAGTTATGAGTATAGTTGCTAATGCTATCGTTTCTAATCCAACTATGAATGGAACTATTAAAGCACCCATAGTTTCGTAGATGTATCCAATTACAGAATTGCCAATCCCGAAACCAACTCCTACAACTGTATTGAATAAACCATAGAATGTGCCCCTCTCTCGTATATCAACATTATCACCTATGTATGCTCTCACAACAGTTTCGTAGAATGACATTGTAATACCCCATACAAGAACACCAAGAATTATCAAAATCAAGATATTTGAAAAACTCAACAAAGCTATTAACATAATCAAAATAGGTAAAATAACTATTATTCTGTATCCAAACCTATCATAGACTATCCCTATTGGTATAGCAATCAGAGCATCAACCAGCATCGCAATGGAATAAAATAAAGGTATAAACTCCTCTGAAAGGACCTTAACTTTAACTGCGTGGAACCCTATGAGTGGAAAACCTACAAACCCTAGACTTGTTAGTAATACAAACAGCAGATAGAAGTATATCTTCCGACTTTTTCTACCGTTATGAAATACTTTTTCTTCTACCTGTTTTTGAATGTGTATTCTTGATGAGAACAGTTTAGCAATTATGAGTGAAGCGATTAGTAGTAGGAATGGTATCGTCAAAATAGCAAAACCAGTTTTGTATCCAAGCCCTAAAGTGAGGATAACATAGAAAATGAATGACCCAACTATTGCTCCCGCCTGATCTACAGTTTCGTGAATTCCAAATGCCTTACCACTTCCTATACCTCCCGAATATATTGAGATTATAGTATCTCTTGCTGGAGTTCTTAACGCCTTACCTATTCTCTCCATAACAATCAGAGTTCCTGCCAGTATCCAGTAGTCAGAGAATGCAAGTAGCGGTATTGAAGCAACAAGTCCATAACCTACAAAGATAAAACTCCAATATTTTCTAGTTCTATCCACCAAAACACCAGCCACAACCCTAAGAACATATCCTAAAAACTCACCTACTCCAAAAATCATCCCTATTGCAAATGCATTAGCCCCCAGACGTCCTAGATAAGGACCCATTACCCCCCTAGCACTTTCATATACTAAATCAGCAAAGAGACTTACAAAACCCATCAACAAGATGAACCTTATAACATCACTTTTCCTACCTTCCATAACTTTGGAATTTTTTATCAGAAATGTACATCCTTTCAAAAATTAATAAAAACAAGTATGTAGTTAATCTTTTCAGTTAGCAATTATAAACTCCAAGAGTAGTAAGAATTTTTGAGAAGATTTTATAATTCACCAGAAATTTACCAAAACACCCTACTAAACCAAACACTAAACTAAACAAATAAAAAGTTTGAGATTTAAGTGATTTGGAAGATTGAAAACAGCAATATTAGATATTTATCTTTTACTTGGAGGTTGTTTTATGGATTATAGAGTTGAAATAGGGGTAATAGGTGGAAGTGGTCTATACGCGTTTTCCTCCGCAAAGGTCATTGATGAAATAGATATTGAAACTCCTTTTGGAAAACCATCTGATAAGATTACAATAGTAGATGTTGAAGGTAGAAAGGTTGCTTTCTTACCGAGACACGGTAGAGGGCACATATATCCACCAACAAAGATACCTATGAAAGCCAATATATGGGCTTTGAAATATCTAGGAGTTAGAAAACTTATAGCAATCAGTGCCGTTGGTAGTTTAAGGGAAGAGTTAAAACCAATGGATTTTGTTATACCCAGTCAATTGATTGACTTTACAAGGTGGCGAGAACTGACATTCTTCTCAACGGGACTTGTTGGACATGTTTCTATGGCTGACCCCTTCTGTAATGAACTGTCAAACCAGATAAAAGAAATAGCAAAAAAACATCTACCCGATATAACAATACACACTGATAAAACCTACATAACGATTGAAGGTCCTCAGTTCTCAAGTAGAGCAGAGAGTCATCTTTTCAGACAGTGGGGAGCTGACATTATAGGTATGACTGCTTCTGGAGAAGCAAAACTCTCAAGAGAAGCTGAAATATGTTACTCTCTCATTTCTATGGTCACAGACTACGATTGCTGGTATGAAGGACATGAGGATGTTAACGCAGAAATGGTAATGGAATATATGAGAAAAAATACAGATAACATATTGAAATTACTACCAGTTATCATACAAAACATAGATGTGGCGATGAAATGTCAGTGTGAAGAGGCTGCCAAATTTGCAATAGTTACATCCAAAGATAAAATACCTCAAGAAATAAAAAAATCGCTTGCAATCTTTTATGAAAAGTATTGGAGTTAGGGGTTTGCTTTGATGAGGATACTAATCCTAGGAGCGCCAGGAGCAGGAAAAGGAACCCAAAGTGAGATAATAAGAGAGAGATTAGGTATCCCTCACATATCAACAGGAGACATCTTAAGAGCAGAAGTTCTATCTGGAAGCAGCCTCGGAGAAAAAATCAAAGGATATATTGACAGTGGGAATTTAGTTCCTGATGAGATCATAGCAGAGGTTTTACTCTCAGAGATTTCAAAACCAAAGTATCAAAAAGGATATATACTAGATGGCTTTCCAAGAAATATAAATCAAGTCAGGATAATTGAGGAGAAAAACATTCAAATTGACAAGGTCATATTTATTGACACTTCTGAAGATCTTATTATGAAGAGGATAACAGGAAGAAGAAGTTGCACAAACTGCAGTGCTATATATAACATTTATTACAGTCCTCCAAAGATTGAGGGAGTTTGTGATAAGTGTGGGAGTAATCTTATACAAAGGAATGATGATAAAGAAGAAGTCGTTAGAAGAAGACTTGAGATATTTAAAAACGAAACTATGCCAGTAGTAGAATATTATCAAAACAAAAGAATTTTACTTAAAGTTGATGGAAATAGAAATCTTGACGATATAAAAAATGAAATTTTTTCTTTGCTCGGGGTGTAATCATATATGGCTAAAGATGATGTTCTAAAAGTTGAAGGAGTTGTTGTCAAACAACTACCAAACTCAATTTTCAAGGTAAAGTTAGATAATGGCAAGGAAGTTATGGCACATCCTTCCGGTAAGATACGACTAAACTCTATAAGGATCATTGAAGGAGATAGAGTTGTTGTTGAATTCTCTCCCTACGACCTTACCAAAGGAAGGATAGTCTATAGGTATAGGTAGATATGATTAAGGATGGAGAAATAATATATCTCTACCACTCCGAAAAAGCAAAGTATCCAATCACATACCATAAAGGTCAATTCTTCCAGTGTCATCTTGGGAAGATAATACTACCTGACAACCTAGAATGGGGAGATGAAATTGAAACTAACAAAGGCTTCAAATTTTATGTTCTCAAGCCTTCACTTGAAGACCTCGTTCTGAATGTAAAAAGGAAAACTAACATAATGTACCCAAAAGATATTGGATATATCATCCTCAACTCTACTATAAGAGATGGTTCTAATGTAATTGAGGTAGGAACTGGTTCAGGTGCTATGACAACTATACTTGCTATACTCGTAGGACCTAGCGGCAAAGTTTACTCCTTTGACAAGAATGAAGAACACCTAGAAAACGCTAGAAAGAATATTGAAAGGTATGGACTTTTGGATAGAGTTATTCTATCTTTGAGAGATGTTTCTAAAGACGGCTTCGGATTAGAAGGAATGGACGGATGCATAATAGACCTACCAGAACCTTGGACAATACTACCCCACGCAAGAAAATCGCTGAAACCTGGATCTTCAGTCGCGATAGTCGTTCCAACAATAGAGCAAGTTCAAGCAACCTTCAAATCATTAAAAGAAAATGAATTCACAAGAATAAAATCAGTAGAAATACTAGAAAGAGAAATATACTTAAGAGAAGGCATCACGCGCCCAAGAGAACGAATGGTCTCACACACAGTCTATATCATAGTAGCCTACAGCACAAAACCATCTTCAGTGTGAAATAAACTTAACACACAATCGCTACTCATCGTATTCTTAAAAAGTTGTAAAACCCTCAAGATAATCTTAGGTTGTATTAAAATAATACGGGTATTTTGTAATCTTCTCTTGTTTTCCTTGATAATCTTTTTGTGAAATACTTATCTTTAAGTCCTACCAAAATATTGTTTGACCTTAAAAGCATTAACGATTGTTCAAGTGTATTTGAAAAATACAACAGAATTTTGGTGCTTACAGGTAAAAACCATCTCAAGCTCACTAACGAATACAGCTCCATAGAAAAATTCTTTTATTCACTAAACAAAGAGTTCCTAATACTATCAGAGATTACTCTAAACCCCACAACTGACTTGATTGAAAACCTCCTTGAAATGTCAAGAAGTTTTGAACCAGATGTCATAGTCTCAATCGGTGGTGGTAGTGTGATTGATAGTGCTAAAGCACTTTCTGTAAAACTAATTTATCCCGAAGTAGAATTATGGGACTATGCGGAGGGATTGAGACTTGCAGACAAATCAATACCAATAGTAGCCATTCCTACAACTTCAGGAACTGGAAGTGAGGTCAATAAAGTTTGCGTTCTTACGAATACCAAAAAAGTTCAAAAACGCTCCATAAAAATGGATGTTTTATATCCCAAACATGCTTTGATTATACCATCTATGACAGTAAGTATGAACAGATACTTAACTGCTACAACTGCTATTGATGCTCTATCTCATGCTATTGAGTCACTTGTAAGCAAAAAGTCAAACTTCATAACTCAATCACTATCAAGAGATTCTATTAGGATAATAATAGACAATATATTCAAAGCCTATAACAACGGTTCAAATCTTGAAGCTAGAAAAGAATTACAGTATGCATCCATTCTCTCAGGACTAGCGATAGACATAAGCGGTGTTGGACTTATGCATGCACTTGAGCATCCGATAAGCGCCAGATTCCCTCATGTTTCTCACGGTCAAGGACTTGCAATTGTGTTTAAGAAAGTCATTGAACACAGTTTCCTATTCTCCGTTGATAGATATAGACTTGTAGCAGATGCGATGGGTATAAAAGTCAAAGGCAATAACGACTTTTCTATACTACATACAATACTTGATGCAATTGAATACCTACTATCCTACCTTGACATAAATAAAAAACTATCCGACTTTGGCATACAGAAATCAGACATAAAGTATCTTTCTGAAGATGTGGTATCATATATGACTAACTCGCTAAACAACTCACCCTATGTTCCAACAAAAGATAGTATTGAAAAAATCTACAGAGAGATACTCTAATACATAACAGCAGATAAGTATCCTACTACATAATCTTTAGTTCCACTTGTATCTCCAGAGTTGAGAAGTTTCAGCACACTGACTTGTTTGTTATTAATGTTAGATAGGTAGATAAAAGTCCCGAGAGGTCCAGCACCACATGCTTCTATCTTCTTACTATACAACATATTAACATAACTCTCAAAATCTTTCTTTCTAATTATATCAGCCATCCTATTATCAATAATGTATGCCTCATCATAAGTATGATAGTGAGACAAATCAGTAGATACCACAACCAGTATCTTCACATCCTTAAATTTGCTAAATATCTCTCCTAAAACTTCAGCCATTGTAACCATAAACAACCTGTTCTCTTCTCCGTAGAGTATTGGGACAATCTGAACTTTACCATCAAAGATATAGTATATAAACGGCAGTTGAACCTCTAGTGAATGCTCTTCATCTTGAACTCTATGCGACACTTCAAATCCATTCTTACTCTTCAGGAAGTTAATTATATCTAGGTTTAGGTTTAAAATTCCCAGAGGAGTTTGATAATATCTCCTATCATCAATTATAAAGTAATGTAGGTAGAAATGATGACTTGGAGCAAGAATTATGACAACATCATAGTCTTTACCTTGAACTGCTTTGTATGAATGTGCTGCTACAAAACCAGAATACTTATATCCCGCGTGTGGTGAAATCAAAGCAACTATATCCTTCTGGCGAATATCATCTGGAACTTCGGCTTGCTTTATAAAATCATCTATCATCTTCTCAAGTCTAAACTTCTCGGAAGGATAGAAAGAACCAGAGTAAGACGGCCTTTTACAACTTTTTACATCTTCCAACATATATTTAAAATACGAAAAATTCCTCACTAAGTCAATTATACAGATAAATAAACATAAAATATGCAACAATTACTACACTAACCCTCATAAAATACTTCGTGTAGTAATATAGTAATCTATAGTAATTCTCATCTACACTAGACATCCAACTATCCTACAAAACGCTAACAAATAATTATTAAACCACCACCTTTTCAAAGGTTCTGGTATCAAAGTTATAGTTATAAAGTTCTCCTGTTGGTATAATGTAGTGCCAACCGTATATCTTTATCTTCTTGTTTTCAAATCTCTCTTTAACGAATGGATAGGTTAGAATATTCTCAATCTGTTTGACTACATTCAGCCGTTCCGTAACAGTGTATAGCATACTAGTATCACTACCCACAGTCTCTACTGCCTTCCTAGCAACATCTTTTGAGATTTTTATCCATTTCTTCAGACTTGGTTTATCATCAAGTTTGCTTTCCTCAAGGTGCAGCGCAGCACAACCTCCGCAGTTATAGTGTCCACATATTACTATGTTTTCAACCTCAAGAGCCATAACAGCATACTCAATAGCAGAAGAAACGGTTGATGATATATCACTATTATCATATGGTGGAACAATGTTAGCAACAGTTCTTACAACAAATAACTCTCCTGGTAATGATTTAGTTATAAGTTCTGGAACAACTCTACTATCCGAACAGGATATGAAAAGAGTATGAGGTTTCTGACCACTACCTAAACGCTCAAAAAGATCCTTGTAGCTCCCAAAATCCTCCTTGTAGAATGCCTTATACTTCCCTATTATATCAGGCATATTCCCTCCTTACTTAACTTCAAAAATTATAATCATTAGTCCAAAACAAAATAAAATTGAGAACTAATAAATAAATACTTCATAAAAATCCCTTAACTTTCAAAATAACTTTCAAAAATGCCTTAATTTTGAGCAACAAAATTAGCCAATGCCTAAAAAATATACACAAACTTTACAATTTAATCATCCTTTAAATTCAAAAGCCTATTATTTAGGCAACATTTTACCAATACTTCACAACTTTGGCACACACTTTGAATACATTAACTAGAAAAAGATTAGGAGGTATAATATGAAGACATTTTCAAAGATCTTCTTCACAGTGTTAGCCTTGGCTATGATAGCCTCCTTTGGGTTTGCTGAGGAGCAGGCACCACCAAAGGCTGACACAGGAGACACCGCATGGATGATCGTTGCTACTGCCCTAGTTATGCTGATGACTGTTCCAGGACTTGCATTATTTTACGGCGGCATGGCTAGGAGAAAAGATGCTTTAAATACAATAGCAATGTCATTCAGTGCGTTTGCTATAGCAAGCATAGTATGGGTAGTTTATGGTTATTCACTAGCGTTTAGTGGTGATACCGCTGGTATAATAGGAACTCTGAACAAGTTAATGCTAAACGGTGTTAGTGGAAGTGTATCTGGGACAATACCTGAATACATATTTGTGATATTCCAACTTACATTCGCAGCAATAACACTAGCACTCGTAAGTGGTGCTTTTATTGAAAGGATAAAATTCTCATCGTGGATACTATTCTCAATACTCTGGGTCAGTTTGGTTTATGTTCCTATAGCTCACTGGGTATGGGGTGGAGGATTCCTCTTTGGACTAGGAGCTCTTGACTTCGCTGGTGGAACAGTTGTTCATATAAACGCAGGAATCGCAGCACTGGCAGGTGTCTTGGTTCTTGGTAGAAGAAAAGAACCAGTGTTACTACCTCACAACATAACATTGATAGCAATAGGTGCTGGACTACTTTGGTTCGGTTGGTTTGGTTTTAATGCAGGTTCTGCACTCGCTGCAAACGAACTAGCTACCGTTGCATTTGCCAACACTACGATTGCAACATCCGTTGGAGCACTATCATGGATCTTGACAGAAAAGATCATTAACGGAAAACCAACCGTTTTAGGTCTAGCATCTGGTATAATATCAGGTCTTGTTGCTATAACACCAGCAGCAGGATTTGTGAATATAGGATCTGGAATAATAATAGGTCTTCTTGCTGGAATAATACCACCTCTGTTCATAGCTTACATAAAACCACTACTTGGATACGACGATGCACTTGATGTATTTGCGATACACGGTATATCAGGTATTATAGGTTCAATACTAACAGGTCTGTTTGCGGATCCTGCCATAAACTCATTAGGAAAGGGATTATTCTATGGCAACCCACAACAGCTCGTTATACAGTTGATAGCAGTAGGTATAGTAATAGCATATACTTTCGTAGTTTCACTGACAATTATGATCATCATAAAATTCATTAATGGCCTGAGAGTGAGTAGGGATGCTGAAACAATAGGTCTTGATCAAAGTGAACACGGCGAGAAAGCCTATAACTTACATGTATAAAAATTAAGGAGGTATTGTATGAAAAAAGTTGAAGCAATCATAAAACCTTTTAAGTTAAAGGAAGTAACAGATGCTCTGACAAAAGTTGGGATAAAAGGAATGACGGTATCTGAAGTTGAGGGGTTCGGAGTTCAAAAAGGATACATAGAGATCTACAGAGGTAAGGAATACGAAGTTAGGTTCCTACCAAAGATAAAGATTGAGATAGTTGTGACGGATGATATATTGGACAAAGTTATCAACACAATTATAGCTTCAGCAAAAACTGGTGAGATAGGAGATGGTAAGATATTCGTATATGACATCCAAAATGCATACAGGATAAGAACCGGAGAAAGTGGAAACAATGCTATATAACTTGATAGAAAGCAAGAATGTAAAATATACTAGTTTTTTCAAAGGTGGGGGTTGTCTCACCTTTTTTATAATTATCAAAGAAAATTTTTAAAGGAGGGATATATGTTTAAGGATAAAGGCGAAGCTTTAAAGTTCATCAAGGATCAAGGTATTGAGATAATAGACCTCAGGTTTATGGACTTTCCAGGTTTATGGCAACACTTCTCAATACCATCTCATGCGCTAGATGAAGACGTTTTTGAGAAAGGACTCGGGTTTGATGGATCCTCAATCAGGGGTTGGCAGAGCATAAACGAAAGTGACATGCTCCTAACACCTGATCCAACATCAGCGTTTGTTGATCCATTTTCTGAACATAAGACCCTAGTATTTTTCTGCGACATTAAAGACCCTATAACAGGCAAAGATTACACACGAGACCCAAGACATATTGCTAAAAAAGCAGAAGCATATCTAAAATCAACAGGTATAGGTGATACCGCATACTTTGGACCCGAACTTGAGTTTTTCGTGTTTGACAAAGCATATTTTGATCAAAACTCTCACAGTGGATACTACTTCATTGATTCCGATGAAGCAATATGGAACAGTGGAAACGAAAGGAACATTGATGGAACATTCAACAAGGGATACAAAATTAGGCATAAAGAAGGATACTTCCCAGTTCCACCACACGACTCTCTACAAGACCTAAGAAGTGAAGCAGTATTGATACTTGAAAAGATCGGCATCAAAGTTGAAACACACCACCACGAAGTAGCAACAGCAGGTCAAGGTGAGATTGACTTCAGATTTGATACCCTAACAAAAACTGCTGATAATACTTTGAAGGTAAAGTATGTTCTCAAAAACGTTGCTTGGAGGAGAGGAAAAACTGTTACGTTTATGCCAAAACCCATATTCGGAGACAATGGAACTGGAATGCACACTCACCAGAGTATCTGGAAGGATGGTAAGAACCTCTTCGCAGGGGACAAGTATGCAGGTCTATCACAGGAAGCTCTGTGGTATATAGGTGGTCTCCTAAAGCATGCAAAAGCAATCGCAGCTTTCACAAATCCATCAACTAACTCCTACAAGAGACTCGTCCCAGGATTTGAGGCACCGATCAATCTTGCTTACTCAGCAAGGAACAGAAGCGCAGCAGTAAGAATACCTGTCTATTCCACATCACCAAAAGCGAAGAGGATAGAATACAGACCACCAGACGCAACTTCCAACCCATACCTAGCATTCGCTGCTATGCTAATGGCAGGAATAGATGGTATAAGAAACAGAATAGACCCAGGAGAACCTATTGACAAAAATATCTACGACCTACCACCAGAAGAAAGAGCCAAAATACCCCAGTATTCAGGATCTCTTGAAGAATCACTTGAAGCACTAGCAAAAGACCATGAATTCCTACTACAAGGAGATGTTTTCACCAAGGATGTTATAGAAACATGGATTGACTACAAGATGAATGTTGAGGTGAAAGGAGTTGCTCAGAGACCTCATCCTTATGAGTTTGTTCTATACTTTGATGTCTAATATAAAGGGGGATTATCCCCCTTTCCTATATCTCTCGTTTTGCCCTAAAACATTACTGAAAACTTTTAGAAGTTATATATAAACTTTGCTATATCAGTTGTTCCATTCCTTATGTTCGCTTTAACTATGTTCTCCTTAAACTTCTTAACTTGATCTTCATCAAATAGTAATTTTCTAACTTTATCAACTACTTTCTTCGGTTTAGTTTCATAGAAACCTAGGTAATTCTCTTCAACAAATTCAACATTTCCCTTCTCCTGTTCCCATATGTAAGATGTGATAATAAGAGGTTTTTCAAGTATGAGTGTCTCCATAACGGTAGCAGGTCCCCCCTTGGTTATCACAACACTTGACATATTCATAAGGTCATACATAAAATCAACAAAACCATATACAACTATCTTCTTGCTTGAATACCTTTTAGCAACCTCTTCACTTTTCTGTTTAAGTATCTCGTTTCTACCACATACAATAGCCATCTCTACATCCAAATCTGACTTCGCAATCTCCTCCAAAAATAACTCCCCATTTGGTATTCCTTCTCCACCTCCTGCCATCAAAACAAGATGCTTCCCTAGTGAAAAACCATACCTCTCTTTAAGTTTTTTAACCTCATCATCAGGTAGTTTCGAACTGAACTTTTTATTCAAAATTATAGGTAAAACAGTTATCCTATCCTCTGGAACTCCATTCTTGACAGCATACTTTTTCATCCTCTCACTGAAGACAACAAGATCCATATTAGGATATGTAAACCAAATAGGATGACAAGTGAAAGGATCAGTTGCTATGACAAGAACTTTAATATTCAAATTCTCTTCTTTGACAATCTCATAGACTGGTTTTATAACAAAAAAGTGATCTACGACTATCTTATCTGGCTTTTCTCCAAGTATGTGTTTTCTAACATGTCTCTTTATATAAGCAGAAACCAAGTCAACCTCAAGTTTTCTGATAGGATACAACTTGCTAAAAGCGTATATCCCCATCCATACAGGTGGGAAAAAGTTTGACGCCATTGAATAACCCTTTTCTATTATATTTCTTACATAATTAGGTGCTCCAGTAAGCCCATCATAAAGCAGTGGTTCAACATCAGGATACAAGTATTTAAGTTCTTCTGCAAGTGCTTTTGCCGCAGATAGATGACCTGCTCCAGCCTTAACATACATTATTGACACTTTCATACATACCTCCAAACATCAACATCATCTCCAGAATTGACTCTTATCTTATTTTCGGCTACTTTTACAACTACGCTAGCAACCTCACTAGGTGGCCTCCCTTGAAAATTAGTCATTCTAGTCTGTGTCATATCAGGATTGACAACTACTACCTTTATGTTATTGAGTTCCTTTGCTATTGCCTGTGTAAAACCTCTTACTCCAAACTTCGTAGCACAGTATGTTGTGAGGTCTGCGAACCCTGTTTTACCTGCACCACTTGATATGTTTATTATCATTTCCCTAATGTAAGGTAAAAAAATCTTCGTCACCTTTATTAGTCCCTCAAGGTTAGTCCTAACCTGCGATTCTATTTCGTCAAAAGACTGTTCTTCTAGAGGTTTCCAAGCAATAGTTGCAGCGTTATTCACAAACACATCAACACTACCAAACCTACCTACAACCTCAGATGCGAATTTCTTTATACTATCATCATCCATAAGATTAAGGTAGTAGTAAAAAACATCTAAAGCTCCTAACCTCCTACATTCCTTTTCTACTTCCATTGCTTCATCTCTGTCTTTGTAATATGAAAAGATAACCTTATACCCCAATTTAGCAAATTCAATACATATAGCCCTACCTATCCCTATGCTACCACCTGTAACCAAAACACTCCTACTCATAATAACAATACTATATATCTTAACTCCTACATTTCAACCAACTAGAAAAATACTCTATTGAAACAAATGAAAGAACCATCTTCACTCTATTTATGAATTTAGACTTCATTAACAAAAACAAACACAAATTGCAAAACCAAAGGTAAAATTATACATAATTAACAAACAACATGTCGCTAGAAACTTTTTCAATTCCGCAGATTATCCTGCTAGTTCTAGCAGGAGCAGTAAGAGCATACCAATTTGTTCTATTCATAAGAGTAGTCTTCTCGTGGATCATAATGTTTAATCCACAACTTATGGGTTCAAAAGTCTATCAAATATTATACACAATCACAGAACCACCACTAAGTTTTTTAAGAACTCATCTTCCTTCAAGAATAGGCTTCTTTGACCTATCAGTTCTCTGGCTATTCCTGATACTTGAACTACTGTATCTAGTGATAATGAAAACAATCACTTTGATACCAGTTTAGAGACAAAAAACTTTCAAGTGTTATTCCAAAACTTCCCTAAATTACAAATCTACTAGACTTGCTATAGAGTCTGTTGAATTCTTCTTTCTTTGAATCGTATCCACTCCTGCCAAGGAGTGCGTATGTGAAGTTCTTACCCTCTTCAACTCCAGGTTGGTCAAATGCGTTTATATTGTAGAGTTCTCCTGACATAGCAGTAGCAACCTCAAAGAAGAAGATCATCTGACCTACGTAGTATTCATTAACTTCTGGAAGGATAATTGTTTTAGACGGTTTTCCTTCCTTTGCGAGTGCTACTTCTGTTGCCATCTCTTCGGCGTTTATAAGTTCGTTCATAGTATGGTTCATTAAGTATCCAAGAGACGAGTATTTTGAAAGTCTTTCGTCATAACTCAGATTTACTTCGTTATGAAACTTCTCTACTCTTATGAAAGTTATTACTTTATCGTAAGGACCTTCCTTGAAAAGCTGAACCTGCGAGTGCTGATCGGTTGAACCAACTCCCTTAATAGGTGTAGGTCCTACATAAACATAAGCACCATCGTTATCAACCTTTTTACCCAAGCTTTCAGCCCATAGTTGAATATACCAATCAGCCCACTTACCGAGTTTTGTAGAATATGGCATCAAAACAGATATATTTACCCCCTTGAGATAAAGTATATACTCCAAAACTGCGTTAAGATAAGCAGGATTTTCCATAAGTTTTGGTTTTCTTGATACCTTATCCATTTCCCTAGCACCTTCAAGCAAACTAGATGTATCAATTCCCATCAATTCTCCAGGAACTAATCCAACAGAAGATAACACACTAAACCTACCACCAACATTTTCAGGTATAGCAAAAGATTCAAGTCCAAACTCATCAGCCATCTTCCTGAGTTCTCCCTTTTTAGGGTCAGTCACCGCTACAATGTGCTCACTCATTTTATTAGAAAGCACATCCTTAAACCTTGAAAAGCAAGCAAGGAAGTCAGCAGCAGTTTCAGCGGTAGAACCTGACTTACTAATAACCACAAAAACAGTATTCTTCGGGTCTATAACCTCCATCATATCAGAAAACCAGTCAGGATCAACATTATCTATCACATAAGTTCTCATCCCCTTTCTCTTCTCTTTCGGTAGTTCGTTGTGTATGTAGTTAAGAAGTGAAGAGTAAAGCGCGGAAGGACCAAGTCCAGACCCACCTATCCCTAGAACAACTTGCGTGTCAAATTTGTCCTTAAACTTTTTTAACCTTTCCTTAATGTTTTCCAAGTTCTCAGTATCGTAAGGTAGATTGTAGAAACCAAGCTCTTTTCCTGCCTTACTCATCAGGTTCTCGTGTAATCTTTCAATCTTCTTCTCATAAGACAAAAGTTCTTCCTCGGATATACCTACTCTTGACCCAATGTAGTTGGACATACAGTAGTTAAAGTCAAACTTAAACATCCCCATCACTATCCTCCACAAAGTTTTCACTAACATAAAGGATAAAACGATCGGTTTTCAATAAAAGATAGAATATCTTATTCTTACCGAGTTTCTTAAATCAACCAAACAGTAATTCATCATTAAAAAAGAAAATTGAAACATTTTCCATTTCTGGTCTAGAATCATCTAAGTATAAGTTATGAAACAAAACTACAAAGAGTTTCTAGATATTCAGAATCATCTATTCTCATTCCGTAGGCTAAGAAATGGTGAACTCATAGATACGGTAAAAAACTTACCATCTACTTACACAAAATCAGAATACCTAGTAATGTTTGACAATATCCAGTTCATATATGAACTTACGCTTGCACTCCTAGAAGCAATCTCTCTTGGTATTGAGTTTGAAATAAACGAAGAACTAAAGATAATCAAAATACTAAATCTACCTGATAAGGAACTAGCAAAAAAAAGGTTAGCATACTTCAAGTCCGTTTGTGAAGAACTAACTGACTATTACCACATAACTCAACGAAACGTAACCAAATCTGTAAATCAATATCTAACACACTGGATATATCCGTACAAAGGTAAATTCCACCCTCAAATGGTCAGAGCACTTATAAATATCATAGGCTTGAAAGAAGGAGATCTGCTCTTAGATCCATTCTCTGGTAGTGGTACTGCTGCTGTTGAGGCACAATTACTAGGAGTAAACTTCATAGGAATAGACATTTCACCCTTATGTGTAATACAAGGAAAAGTTAAAACAGAATCTATTTACGTTCTGGATGAGATAAAAAGGATACGAAAAGATATCATAAGAAACTCATGTTATCAAGATATAGTTCTCGGAAGGTATATAGAAAAAATATCTGATGATGAAAGAGTTAGAAACTTTTACACTCTTGCTAGACTTGTTGCTGTAAGTGATAACTACAGACGCAAGAAAAACTTGGTCGATTCATTCTTTAGAAATCTAGATCTCATGATTAGGTCAGTAGAGGATTATTACACCTTAGTCAGAGAACTTAAAATTAATCTTGGACAAGTAAGAATCAACCTAGGCGACTCAAGAAACATACAACTACCAGACGAATCAGTTGACGGTATAATAACTTCTCCTCCTTACTCTATTGCACTTGACTATGTGGAAAATGATAAACACTCCCTCATGTATATGGGATATAACTTGAGTAAGATAAGAGAAGAATTCATAGGCGTTAGAGGAAAAGGTAAAGATAAGATACATCTTTACAACGAAGATATGAAAAAGTCTTACCGCGAGATGTATAGGGTTCTTAAGAAAAATAGGTATGCAGTAATAATAATAGGAAACGCTAGATTCGAAGGTAAAGAGATACCAACTGTAGAATTTACAATTAGATGTATGGAAAGTATAGGTTTCAAACTTGAGAGGAATATAAATAAGAATATATTTGGATTATATAACATAATGAAGAATGAAAACATCCTATTTTTTGTGAAGGAGAAATAAACGAGGAAAAAGATGAATACATCAAGCGGTTAGAAAATCTAGTTAGTCATTTTATGAAACCTTTGAGAGATATACCTTTCAACATTGTAATTAAATCCATATCTGGCAAAGATGTAATAAGATTTGATGAAAATAATGAGAAACATAAGAAAGTTCTTGAAATTTTGATAGAAGTAGCCCGCCTAACATCAAAATACATAAACTCCAAAGGAATTAGTAGCAAAAGACCCAACGAAGTTGGAAATAAAGTAGAAAAGGTCGTCAAAGAAGTCTTCAAAGAGAAAGGAATCATCGCTAAAACTCCTCAAACTACCACTAGTAAGACAAAATCCTCAGGGTATCCTGATATTATTTTTTGGTACAATGAAGAACCATATTACCTAGAATGCAAAACATTCAACAAGTCTAACCTTCAATCTACTCAGAGAACTTTCTACTTCTCACCTTCTGAAAACTTTAAGGTAGCATATGATACTATACACTTCATGCTGGCTTTTGAAATATACTACGAAAGAGATAAAAACAAATACAAGTGCAAGAGTTTTAAGATAATATCAATAGAATCACTTTCGGTTGACCTTAAATATGAATTCAACTCTGACAACAAGAGAATGTACTCCAACATTGATGGAGCTAAAATTCTACACCAAGAAGAATTTTAACGTGATAAAGAAATAATCCTAATACAATACCTAACCTTCTCTTAAGAATCTCAAAATAAAACCTAGAAGTAAAAAGACTACCCTATCCTATAATGTTTCTTAACCTTCTTTAGTATCTTCCATCTACAACCAGTTCCAGACTTAAACCAAGCCATATCTCCAGCAGATATTTTCACTTTACCACCACCATCCAACTCAACCTCAACCTCTCCTTCAACCATATAAAACCTCTCATCTTCGTCGTAAAACCAGTCAAACTCACTCTCTCCCTTCTGCCACACAGGCCACTCCTTCGCTTCCTTAATCTCACTCTCAGAAGGCTTCCAAACCTTTACTCTCTCCATAAAAACCTCCTCCCTCAAAATCATAAAACACCATCAACTCAACTTCAAGTTTTAATATTACTGAAGTTTGATATTTTTGCTGAAGAGTATTCTGAATACCTCATTTTCATACCTACCCAAGTAATATTCCCCCCTCACCTTCGTAGAAAGTTTTTGATAAAGTGATTTATAGTCCTCATGTTTTGTCATATATTCCTCTTTTTTCCTTTATTTCACGAGGTGATAAGAGGTTCTTTCACATCAATTTTTATCAAACTCTACTACAAACTTCAGTCGTTTAATATTGAAAGCGAACGAAGTTATTTTTAAAATTTTCAAAGAGTATTAAAGGAGGCGAATATGAAGAAGTTGCTATTAATGACAGTAGCGTTTGTATTCGGGCTATCACTCTTTAGTATTGTAAATGCTAAAGAGTATGACACTGGCAGCAAGAGCGTAAAACTCATTGAGGTGAAAGGGCGAAAAGGAACCCTTGAATTTACAATCAAGGTTAGCGAACTGAAGAAGTATGTTGATGAAATGGTTGAAAAGGTTAAGAAAGAAGCACAAGACCCCAACCTCAAGGGAATGAAGAAAAAATCTGCTGAAGCAAGAGTTAACCTTTACCTAGAAAAACAAGAAAATCTCGCAAAGAAACCCATATACTCACTAGCAATAGGTGGCACGATGAACAGTTGGAACCCCGCAGAAAACCTTATGAAAAAAGTTGATGCTGACACGTGGAAACTAAGACTAGAAGATGTAAGGCTCGGCGACTTTATATACAAGTATGTAGTCTATCACAAAAACCCTCTTGATAAAGATTTTGACACAAAAACAGACATGACTTGGATTGAAGATCCGTTCAATCCTAATAAACAAGGAGATGGATTTGATGGATTTAATAGCGTTCTAGACCTCTCAAAGTTCAAAGAGTAGTTGTCATCTGTAAAATAATCAAAATAGGAGGTGTAATACCTCCTATATTAACATCTATTTGTTCCGCCTCTATCCCCTGATAACTTACTTGAAAGTATTAAAACGGTTGCTACAATTATTAATCATTATCTGGTGTTTATATCTTACCATTTCTTTTCTTAAATGAATACCTGAATTTATCAATATAGTGTTTAGTTTTCATAAACTTATGTTCCATCAATTTACTCTAACAATCCTTATCTGTCTCTGATTGTCATCAATTAAAGATATCTCAACTACAAAGACTCTAAAAGAAGAAAAGTCCTTATCAATCCTATATTTGTTCCATTCAATTAACTTTATTGCATCTTCATCTTGTAGGTACTCAAGGAATGTCGCATAGTCAATTTCATCAAGACTATCTATTCTATACATATCTAGGTGATATATCAAAACTTCACCAGCGTAGATATTTAGTATTGTGAAAGAAGGACTAGAAACTATATCTTCATCTATACTAAAGTGAGAACAGAATCCCTTGGAAAATGTTGTCTTACCACTACCCAAATCACCGCAAAGTATAATAATATCTCCAACTTTCACACCTCTAGCAAACTCACTTGCTATCTTCTTTGTCTCTTCACTAGACCTAGATATTAACCTGTACAGTTCCATAATGTGGATACTTTGAGAAGTTATTCTTCCACTGTGAGTATATTATATCCATAATCTTTTTCGCTACGATATGAGTTTTTAAATCCAATTCACTACTAAACATCGGTTTTTCCTTTCCAGTTATACAGCCTATGAAGTGTCTCAGCTCTCTTTTCAGAGCATCTTCTTTCCTCACATAAACCTTCTCTATGAATGCTTCCTGTATATATTTAACTTCATCTTTGTTCAGTATATAGTCTGACATTGACTGACGATATATAGTTATATCCTGCGTTGAGTAATCAATCTCAATAAAGGCACCTTCTTGAGATATTTGTAGTATTCTCTTCTTATTTTCGGTAGCCCTACTCGCCGTTATGTTGGCTATACTCTCGTCAGAAAAGACAATTGTAGCACTGGCAATATCTTCATAGTCTGAATAAACCTTTATTCCAGATGCACCTATATAGACAATATCCAAGTTGTTCTTACCAAGCAAGTTGAGTACTACATCCAAGTCATGGACCATAAGGTCAAGCACCACGCCAACGTCTTTTATCCTTGTATTTCTAGGACCCATTCTTCTTGCCTCTATCAGAAACGGTTTATTAACGATATTTCTAAGTTCCTGTATAGCGCTATTGTATCTCTCAATGTGGCCTACTTGAAGAACAACATTATGCTTGTATGACAAATCTATGAGTTTCCTTGCATAGTTTATACTTCTCGTTATTGGCTTCTCAACGAGTGTGTGTATTCCTCGCCTTATGAATTCTGACGCAACATAATAGTGAAGAAATGTTGGAACCGCTACAACAACTGCATCAACCCTTCCAAATAAATCTCTTATGTCTCTAAAATACCTTGTCTTATACTTGTTTGCAACCTCATACCCCTGCTTCTCGTTTATATCGCATACTCCAACTAAATTAACATCATCCATTCCAGCGAGAGCATTCACATGGTATTTACCCATATGTCCAACACCTATAACCGCAATATTCACTTTACTCATAATGACCCTCTATTTTGAATACTCCGACTTAACGGTAGTCTGTAACCCACCCCTTATCGTAAATTTGGCTATTACTTCCATCTTCAAAGGCTCACAAGCTTTCACAAGGTCATCAAGTATTCTATTCACAACATGTTCATAAAATATCCCAACATTACGATAGGAGTGTAGGTAATACTTAAGAGACTTTAGTTCTATACACTTCTTGTCAGGTATATACTTTATCGTGAGTTCTGCAAAATCTGGTAGCCCACTCCAAGGACACACCGATGTGAACTCATTAGTGCTTATAACTATCTCTATCGGTTTTCCTACATACTCGTAATCAAATGTCTCCAGCACATTAGAATCTATTTTATCAGTCCCATATATATCAAATCTTCTACTCTTGTATTTATCATTACCCCTACTCACCTTTAAACTCCTCCTAAATGTTGATAATAATTATAATACAAACACTCCCAATACAAAAATTGAAACACTACAAGTTATTGGAAAACCATACTTTACTACATTTATCATAAAATCATAACTCCAGGTTGTATAAAAATGTCAATAGAAATTGTATCAACTAACAGAAAGGCAAGGAAGAATTACCAAATATTTGACACTTATGAAGCAGGTATAGTCCTAGTAGGAAGTGAAATGAAGTCTGTTAGAGAACACAGAGTTAATATTGATGATAGTTTCTGTCTTGTTGAGAATGGAGAAATTTTTGCTCATAACATACACATATCCCCCTATTTTGCATCAAGTGTCTTCCGCCCTGATCCAGATAGAAAACGCAAACTTCTACTTCACCGAAAGGAGATTGATAGGATCGCAGGTCAAGTCGCAAGAAAAGGATTCGCTCTAATACCTTTGAAAGTCTATATAAAAAACAATAAATGGTGTAAAGTTGAGATAGGGGTCTGCAAAGGTAAGAAAGAATACGACAAGAGAGAAGACCTGAAAAAGAAAGATATTGAACTAGAAATGAAGAGAGTAAAAAGTAAGTATTTGTAGTTCTAGAGTATTTTATATCATCACTAGGCAAGAACTAGTAACTTAAAAATGATATATAAAACTTCAACTTCCTACAAAACTCACAGAAACTTGTAAAGAAATCACAAAATCAAAGATGATTTAGTCTGTTTATCCAGAAATATGCTCCTAGTCAAAGGAGGTAAGTAGTGCCTATATTAACTTCTTTTCTACTTATAACCATAGTTGAAATATCTGACAAAACAATGTTCCTAACTCTAGGCATGACTCCCAAATTTAGAAAGATAAGTCTTGTAGTAGGAGTGCTCCTGTCATCAATTATCATTATGCTTATACCTACCCTGGTCGGTGAATGGCTTAATAGAGTAGTTCCTAGAGGCTCTCTAGTCCTCACGAGTGGGCTTGTATTTCTAGTTGTAGGACTATTTGTAGTTTTTGAAAAGCAGAAAAAAACAGAAAAAGAGTACGTAAAAAGAATCCCCGAATTTCTTAAGGTATTTTTAATACTTTTCACCTCTGAGATGTTTGATAGATCTCAACTTACTGCACTATCTATAACCATAAACTCAAGAGAACCCCTTATGGTATGGATTGGAGGAACTTTAGGATTACTAGTGCCAAATCTAGCAGTAATATTCTTCACAGATAAGTTAGCAAACCTAATAGGCAATAACCTATTAAAATATGTTACTGGAGGTATATTGATAACAGTAGGAATCTTAACAATTCTAGAGTATTTTGGAGTCATCCAGTTTTGAAACTTTATCTTTTTGTAGCTTGTTAATATGTAATACTTCAAACCTAACTCTCTTCTCATCAACAGCTCTCTTGATAGCACTTTCAGTGACGGATAAAGGTGAATTTCCTGATTTAACTTCTATAAATACTATCTCTTTTATCTCATCCTGGACAACATTAAGATCACTATATCCATCAAACACGATATAGTCTATCGGAGAACCTATAAACCTAGCGTCAGATAAGTTGTAGTTGAAAAAAGGCATAAGAGGTAGTAGTTGTTCTGTAATTTTACCCTTTAAGACAGACCTAGATGAACTCAAAGCACTTTTCCTCTCCTCCCTAATAATCTTGTCTAACTCTCTGTTGAAAACAATCCTTGCGATAAAGTATCCTAACACAACACCAAACAGAAATGTTAAAACACCATATACTACAAATGTTAAAATAATCTCAGTAGTCATAACTCTACTCCCTATTCGCCTTTGAGAGCATCAGTCTGCTTTTGTCATACTCTCCAAGTTGCTTGTAAATACCGTAAGCACGGATATAAATATCCTTTGAAAATCTATTATTCCTCTCCATAAGCATTATAGCCTTCTCTATACTCTCCCTTGCTAAGTTAATCTCACCGAGTTTTAAGTATATGTATGCTAGGGTGTCAAAGTAATAGTAGTTATCATCAAATACAGTAGAATACTTTGAAAGTATTAAAGCCTCCTTTAAGTTCTTATTCTGAACAGCCCATACAAACGCAAGTGAATTTATTAAATCTGGATTATACTTATCCTCATCATACAGCCTCTGTATTACCTTTTCTGATAGAGCATATTCCTTCTTGTAGAACAAGATTGTAGCATACAGAAACTTAGCATAAAACGAAGACTTATCCTCAATTGAGTTATAGACCTCTTCTGAACTAGATACATCCCCTATCTCTAAAAAAACATGTGAGAGAACCATTTTATTTAGGTCACTCCCTCTTGAAATGACCTTCTGCTTTATTGACTTTGCTTCACGCAGAGCTCTATTAAACTCCCCAATTTCTACATAAACTGACGCTGTCTTAACCTCAGCCTCTAAAAAATAATTCTTCAACTCCTCAAGAAGAGGTAGTGCCTTTCTATACTCTCCAACCTCAATATGGCTTAAAGCCAGAATGTACTTTGATTCTTTTGACAACCCCTTCTTACCCGATAGTAGTTGTATTACCTTTTGATATAACTTCTTTGAGAAGAAGTTTATCGCTAGTTTCTCAACAGATTTATTGTAGATCTCTGGGTTTTTAAAAAACTTCATGCCTAGGTATAAGTATATAGGTTCAATGTAAGTTGGTTCTTTAGAAGTTATTTTTCTTTCTACAATCTTCTGAAGCATTTCACCATCTTCAGTAAACGCCTTTGCAAGTGCTATCAAGTCTTTGGACATACTCTTACTATGTATCTTGACAAACTGGTTTATTTTATTCTTACTCTCATTCCTTAGTATCATAAGTTTGAGTTGGAGTTCTTGGTCTATGATCCTATTTTCAGTATCAAGGAACTCCCAAGCCTTGTCAAAATCCATAGTATGATAGTAGGTGTTTGCAACTATAAATCTCACTTCATCCGAATCGTAGTTATACACGATATCCTGTAAGATGACATCAAAATCACTGTATTCGTATGTATATATCTTTGAGAGTAGCGCGTAGTATGACATCTCAGGAATTTCAACTAAATCCAGATATTTTTTTGATATCCTTGGTATATATTCATATTTGCCTTTTGAAAACAGGTTTCTGACAAGAAAATATATACCAGCCCTGTTTGAAGGATTTGTAAATAGTAAATTTTTCAGTGATTGGTATGTTATATCTTCAAAACCAAACTCATCAGAAATATCAACAAAAGACTCAAAAACTTTCTCATCAAAAATGTTTCTTGTATATATCAATCTTGAATATCTCAAGAGTGTGTTTGAGATAAACTTAACACTAACCTCACCACTGAGATATGAATCCTTGAGATACAACAAAGACTTGACATAAAAGTATGCCGGAGTATTGCTATACTTACTTATAGTGTTATCCAAAATGTTAAACGCCTTTAGAAAATCTCCTTCGCTGTGTAACTTCATTGACTGAATATAAACGGACTGAAAATCACTAGCCCAAGAAGAATCAAACAAAAAAAGAATAACAAAAACCGTTGACACAATGAATACTCGTGTATCCATAAGATAATAATATTATAACTCCCATAAACATAGAAAACAAATTCCACAGAACCCAAAAATCTTTGATACTTGAATAAAAAAATTCAAACCTTACATAATATCCTCATAAGGAGGTTTTATGGATCCCATTATTTCTGAAATAATGGATAGAATAAGGAACGTGATAAATGAGACACAGATTCTTGAAACTCAAATTCAAAAACTTAAAGACATCGTTGTTACATCAGAACACGAACTACTTAAGGTGAAGGAAGGTGTGTTAGAGGGCTTTCATTACCTAAACGCCAAAGTAAATAATATAGAGAAGGTCATAATGGATATTAATTCAAAATTAGACAGACTACTAGAGAATAAATGAGAATACTGATAGTTTCTGGTGGGACAGGGGGGCACATATCTCCTGGCCTATCAATATACAATAGGCTAAAAGAAGCAAAGCACGATATTCTTTTCATAACTAACCCCCACGCTCTAAAGTTTCCACTAATCAAAGATAACATTCCTTCAAATGAATTAGAGGTTATTCCTATATCAAGTGGCTTCACTAGAAACTTACTTAAGAACCTAGTCGTTATAAAGGATGCTATTTTATCCTTCTTCAAATCACTCAAGATAATTCTGAACTTCAAACCTGACAGGATTGTGCTTACAGGAGGATATGTTTCTGGTCCTGTTGGTCTCGCAGGATTAATCCTACGAAAACCTATTATCCTTTTAGAACAAAATGCTGTGATGGGACTGACAAACAAAATTATATCTCTTTTCGCTAAAAAAGTTATACTTACTTTTCCACTCGTTGATAAAAAGAACTATCCAAACAATTTTGAGAGGATTGGCAATCCGATTAGGTATGGTGAAAGAGATATACAACTAAAAGATTACGCTAAAAACACTTTTGGTTTTTCTTCAGACGATAAAGTAATAGGTATTATACTCGGAAGTCAAGGTGCCAAAAATGTTAATAAGATCATATCCGAAAACATCCATGAACTTACAAAAGAATACAAAGTGATATGGATAACAGGACAAGATTACTATCAAGAAATACTTGAAAAGTGTAAGAATGAAAGTAATGTCAAAATTTTTGATTTTATAAACGATGTCAGTTCCTTTATGAGTGCTATTGATGTTGCGATAACGAGAGGTGGAGCGAGCACTATATCAGAACTTTCATTCTTTGGAGTCCCATCTCTGATAATTCCATTTCCCTACGCATCAAAAAACCATCAGTATCACAACGCAATGTTTGTAGAGTCAAGAGGCGCAGGTATAGTAATTGAAGAAAATGATCTAACTATCAGTAAAATCCTAGAAACCATAGACTTGCTATTCAAAAACTACGACATATTTAAGTCAAATATGAAAAAACTATTCCCAAGAGACACAACAAACAAAGTTATCCAACAGATCCTAGATTAGAACAACAATCTTGTTTTTCTACTCTAAACATAGTAAATAGTGGTATATCACGATACTACTATCCAAAAGTTTAAATCCACATATCCAAATGAAATTAGTAACCAGAATACTTGACATTTAAGGTAAAGTATTTATATACTCTTAGAAGAGTATGTTGAGAGCAAAACTTTTCGTTGCTCTTTAGGTTCATAGAATTACTCCATTACATCTACGACGAAGTTTGCTCTCACATAATCTCAAATACAAAAAATATTGGAGGTATCTATGAGATTAGGCAAGTTGATATTGATTTTAAGCACCCTGTTACTGGTTAGCACTATTGGATATATCAGCTGCACTTCAGAACCAGGAAGAGATGAAAGTGAGAGAGGAAGTGGTGGAGGTGGAGGAGGAGTAGATACAACAGCACCAACCGTTACGATAATCTTTCCAACTAACAATAGTTACACGAGTAATGTTCTAACAGTAATAGGAACAGCTAGCGATACAGGTAGCGGTGTTAGAGAAGTTTATCTAAGACTATCAAATACTGGTGGTTTTGGAAAGGTAAGTGGAACTACGAGTTGGACTACTAACTTAGTAGGATTGAGTGAAGGAACTAACACAATATATGTTTATGCAGTAGATAATTCTGGGAATACGAGTTCAACACAAAGTGTAACTTTCATAGTTTCAATTTATGTATCAGTCAATATTTTAACCCCAACGAATAACCAGGCATTCAATGCAAATAATGTAAGTGTAAGTGGGACAGCAAATAGTTATAGTGGAGTAAATAGTGTGTATTTAAGGGTTGGTAATACTGGTGGTTTCGGAAGAGTTAATGGAACTAGTAGTTGGAACACTAATTTAACAGGATTAGGTGGAGGAACTAACACAATATATGTCTATGCAGTAGATAATGCTGGGAATACCAGTTCAACACAAAGCGTAAGTTTCGTAATTCAATTAGGATCATCAGTTGGCATATCAGATCCAACAAATAATCAAATAATTAACTCAACAAGCATAACTGTAAGTGGAACAGCACATAGTTATAGCAGCACAGTAAGTGGTGTATTCTTAAGGTTAGGTGATAGTGGAGGTTTCGGTCAGGTTAATGGAACTGATAACTGGACTACTAACTTGACAAGTTTGAATGAAGGTGTAAATACAATATATGTATATTCCATTGATAATGCTGGTAATACAAGTTCAACACAATCAGTAAGTTTTATAGTAGCGCTCAGAATGTATGTATCAACTAACGGTAATGATAGTAATAACGGAGTATCAAAAACCTCACCGGTGAGGAATATACAGACTGCTGTAAGTAGAGCTAGAATTTATAATGTCAATGAGATATACACAACAACTGGTTTATACAGACCTACCTCTGGTGGTGGGTTGGTTAATGAAACCGGATTTATTGGTGATAGTGGTGTATTAATAACGAATAACAACATTAGGATAATAGGAGGATGGGATGCAAATTTCAACAACATAATAGGATACAGTGAGCTGGATGGTGAGAATATTTTATATCATATATTATTCATTACCAATGCAACCAACATAGTTATAAAAAACCTAGTAATAAGAAAAGGTAATGCAAATTACAGTAGTTTCCCTCATAGCGTAGGAGGAGGAATATACCTTGACAATGTTTCATACAGCCTGATAAGTAATGTCGTAATATCAAACAACTCTGCTAGCTCAAGAGGTGGTGGAATATACATTGCATCTTCTCATAGTAACATCATAATTGCAAATATATTCAGTAATAGAGTTGTAAATTATGAGGGAGGAGGTATATATCTATCATACTCTCACAGTAACCTGATAAGTGGAAGTGTATATTACAATAGTGCATCAGGTAATCAACCTAGTAGCTTAGGAGGAGGAATATACTTGTATAGTTCAAGCGAGAATTTAATAGCAAGTAGTGTATACAGCAACTATTCTACAAGAGGGGGAGGAGGAATATATATGTATTACTCGCATACTAATATTATAGCTAGTAATGTATATGCTAACTTGAGTTCTAATGATGGGGGTGGAATATACCTTTACTATTCTCATAACAACACTATAAGTGGTAATGTATTTAATAATACTGCTGCTACCAACGGAGGAGGAATATACCTTTTGGTTGCTGATAACAACACGATAAGTGGTAATGTTTATAGCAATGAGTCTATACAGGGTGGTGGAATCTTCCTGCAACAATCTGATCTTAACAACATAACTAGCACAGTATACAACAATAGAGCCAAATTCACAGGCGGAGGAATAAACCTAAGTAGCTCTCGTAATAATACCATAAATGGAATTATACACAATAACTACGCTAATTTCTCTGGAGGTGGTATAACACTAGACTATTCTCATAGCAATAGTATAAGTGGTACTATATTTAGTAATTCTACTACAAACTGTGGAGGAGGAATATATATAAACAGTTCACATACTAATAGTTTATCTGGAAGTGTGTATCAAAACATTACAGAGACTGGTGGAGGCATATATATATCCAGTTGTAATTACATTACAATAGTTGGTAGCGTGTATAACAATATTGCTACTAATCACGGAGGAGGATTATCAATAGTATTAGCGTCAAATGTCTCATTACTCAACTCTTACATAACCAATAATTGGACACTCTCATCTACAAACTCAGTCATTTACTTGCATGAATATCAAAGTAAGTTGAAGAATCTTATAATCTCAAATTGCTTCATAGGTGGTAATAATGATACTACAGCGATAGGTATATATGAGGAAAATGAAGACATAACAGGTCATAAACTAGTAAATAACACATTCATAACGAACAGGTTGAAGTACTTGTACAGAGAATATACTGGAAACATACTAATAACAAATAATATTGACTGGACAAACATAAATAACCCATTACAAATAGACTCAACTCCTGATTCTACTAACAACACAGTTGCCAACATGTAATTCTTCATAAGGGGGCAGTTATGCTCCCTTAGTATCTCCTATTAAGTGTCTCACTTTGATCTATATACATAACAGTTTCTTTGATCTTAAGCAACCACTCCGTTCTAGTATAAGGTTCTATCCTACCGTGTAAGATACGATACAAGTCATGAATGAAGAAACCATTTGGAGGAAAGTATGAGTAGTGCGTTACAAACATCTTGAGCCTGTTTGAAAAGGTGTCAAGTGCTACCTGATTACCCCTATTCAGAATACTATCAACTATATTCCCGAAAACTATGTTTGAGTCAAGATTATAAACATACCTCAAGTAGTAATTACCTGCTTCTTCAAACATCTGGTCCGTATAAAACTCATACAGCATGTAGAAAGAATAATCTATCCCAGCATCTCTAAACATAAACAGATCCTGTCCGTGTTCCCTCCCAGCGTTCCACCCAAGCATAAACGCAATGAGAGGCTTATTTATACCCCTATTCATAAGTTCTTCCCTTATCTTCTTTATTATCTTACTTACCCTTACGGACTGATACCATCTGAAAACTCTTCTCAACTTCTCATTACTTGCTACAAACCTAGACATTCTGTCAATGTTATTGGTAGGATACGAAATATTGGTTATAGACTCTAGGTTTAACTTTAACAGTATCTCGTTGTAAAAGTCAGGTATAAGTTCATATCCTCCGTAGTCTCCTACCCTAATAAAATCTAATCCCAGAAAATCTACATAATCCAATCTACCTATATAGGTAAGGATATCAATAATATCCTGAACTCGCTTTGAAGAAGTTATGGAAGTGAATTTGTATTCATCTGTAATCTTTCCATTCCTTAAAACTTTTATAGGCTTATAACCTTTAAAAATATTCTTTTTATCCTGACCGAGAGTAAGAAAGCACATTACATACGCACCAGTCTGTATACCTTTATCCTTAAGATACTTTAACACACTAAGGTTTGTAAGAACAACAGGATACCAAACATTCTTCTTATCCTTGAGATAAGTTGTCTGCGCTCCAAGCATGAGAAAAGTATTCAAATCTGAACCTAGCATTAAGGAAGCAATCCTATCAGACACTTCTTTATAAGTAAGTCTTCTACTATCACCAATCAAAGAATCCTCTTTAGAACCTGCATAGGATTGTGTCAAAACTTTCTTCCTTCTATAAGGAAGATTTGAATATTTTTGGATATTTTTCTTGCTTTTATCTCTTCTTGAGAATAAGTCTCTTATATCAAGGTTTTCCTCAAATGTTAGAACTTTCAAAGGTTCTAAAAGCCTTGCTTGTTGCCTTGAGAAGAAAACTACGTTGGTTTTAAATAGGATAGTGTCCTCTGAAGAGATGATAACGTCGTATATACCATCCCTAATGCCATAAGGTGGGATATACAGGAATACAAGAGAGTCTTTTGAAACCACGGGTTTTATCCTATCTCTCCCTATAATGTCAGGAACGACTCCTCCGTCTCTTGTAAGCATCAAGTGAATGTCTGCATAATCGGACAGAGAATTATCAAAGCCTTTTACTACCACTTCAATGTAGTCGTAGTGAAACTTTTCAACTGAATTCATTGATACTTCAAAGCCATATACACCAGCTGTCAAGAAAATCAAAAACAACAACACCATAACTTATATCTGTTTTCGGATACAGACAAAAAATATCAAACAAAACATCCCAACTTATCAATTTTTATTGGACTGAAGTTTTTATACGAGTTCGGTGAAAATTAATGTGAAATGACCTCCTCTCACTTTGTTTCTCCTCTAGGCAGATAAGTTTGAGAATTGTCTGGATGAGTTACAATAACTTTAGGTATTAATAATACTCTTCCACAAAAAATACCAAATTCTTGACCAATCTTCATAACTTCAATTATTGAAAAATATTGCAAATTGGTTTATTATCATTATTGAAGGAGGATTTATGAAAGCACTTGCTTTTGATGAAAACATTTTAACAAACATAGAAAAAATTGACGAACAACACAAACACTTAATAAGTGTAATAAACTCATTCCTAAAAGCCATTGACGATAAACTTCCCATACCAGAACTTGAAAGAGCGCTTGACCAAATAATTTTTTATTCTTCATTTCACTTCTCACATGAAGAGGAGTTGATGGGAGAATATAATTGTCCATTGATCAATTTGGCAAAACAACAACATCAAAGTTTCATTCTAAACCTAAACATGCTAAAATATAAACTAAGAGCATTAGGTATAACTTCAGAAACGATACAAGAAATAGAGCTATTGATAGAACAGATGATCAATCATATCATTACTCTAGATACAAAAATCCAGGGTTGTCATTGTCAGAATAAATCTAAAAAATAGGTATCCCTGTTAAATCAGCATAACCGTTGATTTAGTAGATATATATTAGTATATTTTGATACAAAAGGAGGATATTTATATGGATAGAATAATTGATGATGAATCTAGAAAGTATCTGAAGGACAAGTTTGAATCCCTTACCGATGAAGTTGATATCAACGTTTATTACGATGACGACAACGATGAGGCAAGGGACTATGTTGAATTTACTAAAAAGTTTGCTTCAGAGATAGCAGACATAAGCGATAAAATCAAGTTATCTCTGGTTCAATCGAAAATTGGTAGCCAAACAAAGTCAGGTATGACGATCAGAACAAATCCTAGTATCACCATAGGAGAAGATAGGGGGTACAAAATACTCTTCAGTGGATCACCTCTCGGATACGAAGCAAGTCAGATCGTTGAGACTATAGTTATGGTTTCAACAGGTAATCATGAATTTGACGAAAACATAGCAAACGAATTAAAGTCTGTATCAAAGGATGTTCATATAAAGGTCTTTGTTACACCAACCTGTCCATACTGTCCAGGTTCTGCTTACCTTGCTAACAGAGTTGCAGTTGCATCTGGGGGGAAGGTTCTATCAGAAACTATTGAGGCAAATGAAAATCCTGACTTAGCAGTTCAATGGGGTATTGAAAGCGTTCCAACACAAATAATAAACGATGATGAACAATCAATAACTATAGGTCTCCAAGGAGAGAATGAGTTTGTAAATCTTGTGCTGTCTTATGGTAAATAGAATATAAAACTCTAAGGAGGGTATATTATGCTTAAGTTTGAGGTTAATGAAGGCGTAGCTGACAGGATAATAAGAGCGATTATTTCCGTCGGGCTCATAATCGGTGGAGTCATAAGTAGCGGTATCCTCCAGATAGTTCTAATAGCTTCTGGAGTAGTTCTTGGTATAACCGCTATAACAGGCTTCTGTGGAGTATATGCACTCCTAGGTATAAACACCTGTGGAACTAAAAAGTAGTAGTATCTAAAGGGGGCTAAAGCTCCCTATCCTAACTATAATTCTTTCTCTAAAAGATCATAAAGATCTTTTAAATTAACAAATCTATACTTGTTTGATACACTCCTATACCATATATCCAGTGCTTTTATGGTGTTTTTCCTAATATGACCTATAGCAATACAGAATCCTTTCTTTTTAGCAATGTTTTCAACCTCCTGTAATCTGTCCATTATGTAATATTTTGAAGATACATTATCAATGAAAACATCTCTTTTTAGAGGAACTAATCCTAATTCTCTGGCTCTCTTGAAACCAACAGTATTCGGAGTCGTGACCGAGTCAAGAAAAAATTTTCCTCTTTCCTTTAAGAAGGACAATACAATACTCATAACTTCATAATCTTCTGTTGCTTTTGAACCCATGTGGTTATTCATACCATAAACAGGAATCTCATTAAAGGCATTCTCAAGAATAGATAAAATTTCTTCTTCTTTCATTCCAACCTTTATGTAATTCTTGTTCCTATTGTATCTGTTGTTATAAGACTCCATAGGCATATGGATTATAACTTCTTTACCATTATCTTTTGCTATCTCATATACTTTCCTTGAGTAATCAAGGAATGGTATCACTGCAACAGTTATAGGTAAGTTCTTTATTGCATACATAACACTCTCATCCAGCGAATATCCAAAATCATCTATCACGATTGAAATAATAGGTTTCCCTACCCCATCAACAACTATATCATCCGCACTCTTGAAAACCTCTTGAACCTCCTTTTCATAATCTTCATTATTTTCTCCAACTTCTGATGATTCATCGTTCATATGTTCATGATGCAATTCGTATATCTCATTACTAAATGACTTGTAAGCTATCTGAGAAATAAATGGAATACCTAATATAACAAATACAATAGCAAAGATGTAAATAATAACAGATATAACTATGCTTTTACCCATCCTAATAAAGATATAATCGGAAACACAATAGATCTACTACATCAAGGTATCAAAGTCAACTATTCTCAAGTACTCAATCGTTATAACAAAAACTGAACATTGTTTTTTGTTTTATACAATAAAAAACTTAAAATTCGCAAAACAGTTTGAGTAATTGATAGTTTTTAAGTAATATCTACTCAACAATTAGAGAATAAAAGAAAATCACTTTCTAACAAGCATACTCTACAAATACAATGGGAATCTCTTACATAGGCTTACAACTTTCTCTCTTACAGCATTTAAAACAACATCACTATCTCTATTCTTTATAGCCTCGTCTATATACTCTGCAATCTCTTCCATCTCTGGCTCTTTCATTCCCCTAGTTGTAACCGTTGGAGTTCCTATTCTTATACCGCTAGGGTTCATAGGAGGATTTGGGTCAAAAGGTATGGCGTTTTTATTAACTGTTATACCAACTTTATCAAGAACATTTTCTGCTTCACCACCAGTCAATCCTTTACTTCTCAAGTCAATGCTAAACATATGCGAATCAGTTCCACCGGATACTACTCTATATCCTCTTTTCATAAGTTCATCTGCGAGTTTTCTGGAGTTCAGAAGAACCTGTTTTTGATAAACTCTAAACTCTTCCGTCATAGCTTCCTTGAAAGCAACTGCCTTTGCTGCAATTACATGCATAAGAGGGCCTCCCTGAACACCAGGAAATACTGATTTATCTATATCTTTAGCATAAACTTCCTTTGTAAGTATCAAACCTCCTCTTGGACCTCTTAAGGTTTTATGTGTAGTAGTAGTAACAAAATCTGCATAAGGAACTGGAGACTCGTAATAACCTGCAGCGACTAAACCTGCATAATGCGCTATATCAGCAAGTAAATATGCACCTACATTCTTTGCTATTTTAGCGAACCTTGCGAAATCAATTTGTCTTGAATATGAACTAGCACCACAAACTATAATTTTAGGTTTGGTTTCATGCGAAATCCTTTCAACCTCTTCGTAGTCAATTAATTCCGTATCTTGATTAACACCATAATATACAACACTATATAGTTTTCCAGAAGAATTAACCTTACTACCGTGTGTAAGATGACCTCCGTGAGATAAGTTCATCCCGAGTATAGTATCACCAGGTTTAAGATAAGATAGATAAACAGACATATTTGCTTGAGCACCTGAATGAGGTTGAACATTTGCGTGTTCAGAATTGAAGAGTTTTTTAGCCCTTTCAATCGCAAGTGTTTCAACAACATCAACAAATTGGCATCCTCCATAATACCTCTTTGAAGGGTATCCTTCGGCATACTTATTAGTTAGAACACTACCCATTGCCTCTAGAACAGCCTTTGATGTGGCATTCTCAGAAGCTATCAACTCAAGATGGTATTCTTGTCTGTTTATCTCATTGATTATAGCATCATATATCTCAGGATCAACCTCTTTTAGAACTCTACCTCTAATAATATCAAAAGTAGATGATATGACCACAAAATCCTCCAGATGTAAAAAATTAATATTATTTTGAAGATTAGACAAACTCTATTACTGCAAGCTCAGCACTATCTCCTTTTCTATAGATGCCTAACCTTACTACTCTCGTGTAACCACCAGGTCTGTTAAGATATCTAACAGCTATATTCGTAAATAGTTTAAATAAATCCTTCTTGTTCCTCAAGAAAATGAATACAAATCTTATGTTATGTAATGTATCTTTTTTAGCCCTCGTTACAAGTTTTTCAACCACCTTTCTTAAATACTTCGCTCTAGCAACAGTAGTTACAATTCTTTCGTTCTTTATTAGAGAAACTGACAAGTTTCTTAACATAGATTTTCTATGTTCTTTGTATCTGCCAATCTTCTTGACTTTACTACCGTGTCTCATAAACAACCTCCTCAAGAGCCCTTCTCAAATTCTTCAACGACCTCTTTAGGTAAATGCATACCTATACTCAAACCCCATTCGTCAAGTTTCTTCCTAACTTCTTCTATTGACTTCTTACCAAAACTTCTGAACTTGAGTTCTTCCTCATGCTTGCTAACAAGGTCATATATTTTTGTTATACCCGACTCCTTGAGTATGTTGAAAGTTTTCGCAGATAGGTTAAGTTCTTCTATTGAAGCAGAGAGTTTTTTAATGATCTCTCTAACTTCTATTACTCTACCCTCCACCTTTGAAATATTAATATCACCTATGGAAACTTCAGCAATAGACCTGACGTAAGACTTTAAAACTTCAATAGCAACATTATATGCTTCAACCGGAGAGACACTACCATCTGTCTCAATTTCAAGGATTAACTTTTCCTTAATTTCATTATTTACCCTAACTGTCTCAACATCAAAATTAGCTCTTTTTACCGGAGAATATATAGCATCAATAGGAATTAATCCAACTTCAACGTTTCCATTTTCTGATCCTATCTCATCCACGAGTATTGCCCCTTTACCATAGGTTATTACAAGTTTTATCTTCAACCTTGCATCTTCATTAAGAGTAAGTAATTCCAACTCTGGATTAAACACAACAATATCAGAGTCAAACCTAGATAAATCTCCTGCTTTGAAATTACCCTCACCTTCCAAGGAGATAAAAACTTCCTTTCTATCTTGTCCAGAGTTCAGCTTAAGTCTTACTTGTTTAAGAGATAGTATGAAATCAATGTAGTCTTCCTTTGCACCTTCTATTGGGGAGAATTCATGTAAAATACCATCTATCTTAACAGCACTTATAGCATAACCTGGAATAGAAGACAGAAGCACTCTTCTTAGAGAATTACCTAAAGTAGTTCCAAAACCTTCATCAAGAGGGCTTATTATTACCTTAGCATAATTTGATGTAAGAGAAGATCTATCACATATAACTTCCTTGGGAAATGTAAACAAGCCTAAAACTCTAGTAACATCCATACACCACTCCTACTAAAACTTAGAATAATACTCAATTATGTATGAGAGATTTATATTAGTGTCTAAAGATAGATCCTGACCTTGAGGTAGGTTCAGAACCTCTATATGCTTTTTTTCAACATCAAGTTTTAACCACTGAGGTATGTAAGTTTGGGATTTTTTCTTTGCATTTTCAACTAACTCTTCACTCTCAAGAGTGAAATCAACAATATCTCCAGGTTTTACTAGGTAAGAAGGAATATTTACATATTTTCCATTGACCTTGAAGTGTTTATGAGATACCAGTTGTCTTGCCTCTCTTCTTGATCTGGCAAAACCAACTCTATACACAACATTATCAAGCCGTCTCTCAAGAAGTGATACGAGATTATCACTAATAACACCACCTTTGCGCTGTGCTACATCCAAGAACCTTCTCAACTGTCTTTCTGATAGATTGTATAACCTTCTCAACTTCTGCTTCTCTCTGAACCTCAAACCAAACTCTGACAAGGTAGGCTTGAGTTTTTTAGGTAGCTCACCTGGTTTCTTTTTTCTTGATGAAAGAGGACACTTCGGAGTATGACATTTTTCCCCTTTCAAGAATAGTTTTACACCTTCTCTTCTACACAATCTACAGACAGGACCGATATACCTTCCCATAACACCTCCTTAAACTCTTCTCTTCTTTTTGGGTCTGCATCCATTGTGAGGAATAGGAGTAAGGTCTCTTATCTTTCTAACCTTAACTCCTGAAGCTATGACAGACCTAATAGCAGTCTCTCTACCAGGACCAGGACCTTTGACATGAATATCAACTTCCCTTATGCCATAATTAATTGCTTCTTTTATAGCCCTCTCAGCAGCAACTTGCGCTGCATAAGGTGTTCCCTTCTTAGTGTTCTTAAAACCTGAAGACCCTGCACTAACCCAACAGATAACATTCCCATTCATATCAGTAACCGTAACTATAGTATTGTTAAAAGTTGATTTTATATGAACAATACCCTCAGATACCTTCTTTTTATCTTTCTTCTTTGCCATACATACCTCTAAAACATAATTTTGAAAGAAAACCCAACTCAAATTCAATTTCGGATTGAAAGGTTTAAACAAGTAATATCCTTTAAAATTTAATTTTATAACACATAAAAATGAGTTCTCAACAAACTAATTTAACTATACAATAAACTCTAAAATTCACAGCCAGAGTAAAGTTCTTTCTTTTCTTCACAGTCTCTATCAGGTGTGATTAAATATTCTTCTTAGAACAAGTAACTAAAAGTCCTAGTATGAAGTTAATTTTCACAACTAACGACACTACATAGAACCTAAGGAAGTGAGTAAGCAAAGAGTCTAAAATCTTGACTACTTACCTAATGTGGAATTTATTGCAACAATATGTAGCAATTTGAACTAGGTAAGAGAGATACTTTATATTTTCGTAGAATATGAAAGTTATTGTTCTATGTGGTGGTAAAGGTAGAACGCTATGGCCTATATCAAGAGACAACATTCCAAAACAGTTTAGTAGGTTAATATTTGATAAGTCACTTTTTGAGGGAACTCTAGAAATTTGGAGTGGATTATCTCCAGCCGAAGATATTCTTGCGGTCGCACCACAGGATAGCAGGTTTTTCATAAAATCTCAGTCAATAGAAGTATTCAAAACCAAACCCATAAAGCACCTTCAAGAACCTTACGCTAGAGGAACTCTTAAAGCAGTAGCTTATGCTATCTTAAACCTTATCCAAAACGAAGTCAGTAATAGCGAAATCATAGCAATATCAAACTCAGACCAAATATGGAGAATAGATAAGGAAAATTTCTCCAAATTGTTCAACAATACCATCAACAAACTACTCCCCAATAAAATCATAGCAATAGCTAGTAGTAAAGCAAAACTCCTCAAAGACAAGATACTAACCGAAAAAATTAATAACTCTTCTCTACAAAAATTCCTTTCATTCTCAAAAACCTCAAATCTCAGCAATATTGGGCTGTATATATCCTACTTATCAGTATTCAGAGACATCATCCAAAGAGCGTATTCAAAATCTATTGAAAGCATAATTGAAGATGAAACACTCGACGGAGCAAAATTTGAGGATGCAATATCAAGAATCCCCGAAAACATCCTAGTTGATGACTGGAAAGTTGATGTTATTGATATTGACAATCTAGATGACATATCCTTACTCCTAGATAAAGACAAAAACGGCAACTATATAAAAGGTGATGTTGCTATTCACAAAAGCAAAAACACTACAGTAATATCAACTAAAAGGCTTGTTGTAGCAGAAGGAGTTAAGGATCTGGACATAATAGAAACTCCTGATGTTGTCTATGTATCAAACAAAAAATCTGAAAAATCCATACTATCGGTGATAAAGGATAGAGAAGAAGCAAAGGTAGGAATAACCGACTACAGACCTTGGGGAAGTTTCACAGTGTTAGATAAAGGTCCTAACTACCAGATAAAGAAAATAACCGTAAACCCTGGTGAATCCCTAAGCCTTCAGCTCCATTACCACAGAAGCGAACACTGGGTTGTAGTGAAAGGAACTGCTAAAGTTACAATAAACGATAATGTAATCTACATTAGGGAGAATGAAAGTACATTTATACCCAAGACTGCAAAACATCGTTTAGAGAACCCTGGCAAGATTCCTCTTGAGATAATAGAGATACAGATAGGCGAATATCTGAGCGAAGATGATATTGTTAGATTTCAAGATGTTTACGGGCGATAGAGGAGATTTATGAATATACTACTCGTTAATGATGATGGGATACAGAGCCCAATATTGAAAATGCTTTACGAGGAACTATCAAAAAAGCACAAAGTTTTTGTTGTAGTACCCGATGGCAACAGAAGTGGAGCATCACATTCTATCACAGTGTTTAGAAGTATAAACCTAAAAAGAATTGATGAAAACATATACTCAATAGATGCTATGCCTGCCGACTGTGTTAAGATAGCGTTTTTATCTCTTGTGAAAGAAAAAATAGATCTCACAGTTTCAGGTATAAACCTAGGTCCTAACCTAGGACTTGACATTTACTACTCTGGAACTTTCTCCGCCGCAAGAGAATCAGCAATGCTCGGCGTAAGGGCTATATCATCGTCAATAAATGTAGGTTGGTATGAGATTGATAACGATCTATTCAAACAAGCAGCACTTTTCATATCAAAACTGGTGGATTTCTACCCTATTGAACAGATACCAGTTGATGTGTTCCCAAACATAAACATCCCAAAAGCGAAATTTAGCGACATAAAAGGAGTTCGCCCTGCAAAACCTTACGAAAGATACTACTTTGAAACATCCTACATCAAAGAAGAGATTACATCGGACGATGAAGAAAAGTGTAATTACATACTTGATGGCGGAGTTAGAGAACATCTGGACATTTCAGACTCTGATATTTATCTAAACAAAAACAACTATATAACTTATACGATGTATAGCTATTATCCCTTCAAACAACTTGAGAATTATGAAATACTAGTCTATGAGAGCTTTAGGAAGGCTCTTGACTATACGAAATCCTATTTCAGTACTAAACCTTAAACAGAATCATAAAGAAACAAATCTTTAAGTATGAACACAAGGTCGGAAGAAAGGTTAGCGAGAAAAGGATAATAACATACTTTATATACGAAGATGCAAAAAAGCTAGCAGAAAAGAAAGGAATAAAAGTAATATTTCCATAAAAGTAAGTTCGCAATACGCCTACCCAACGATAATCCTCTCTTTAGGAAAGACACCTATGTTTCGCTGTTGCTTTCTTGCGAGAATGGATAGAAATGTAATCAGCCCTATCTTCCCCACAAACATCATGAATATGAAAACCAACTTCGCAGGAACCGATAGATCCTTGCTAACTATACCACTACTTGTTCCAACAGTACCGAAGGCAGATGTAATCTCAAATATTATCTTCGAAAACCTCTCTTCCCTTATAATCTCGTATAGTATGAAAATACCTGTTATGAGTATAATTACTCCACCTACGAAAACCGCACTTGCTTTTATAAGAGAGTAAAAATCAATCTCTCTCTTCATTGCATAAAGGTATGGATACGACTTAAGTAATACAATAGTTGCTATAAAAAAAAGAGCAACCGTATTCATCTTAATACCACCTGCAACCGATATAGAGCCACCACCAATAAACATAAGCAGAGAGAAGAATAGATAAGTTGAATCCTTTGCTTGCGTAAAGTCAAAAGAAGCAAATCCTGCGGTTCTAAAGGATATACTGTTAAACAAAGCATCTATGAGAGGATATTTAACTTGTCTCAAGAAATGATCCCCCTCAAAAACAAAGAAAGAGAAAGTCCCAAAAACTATCAGAGTAAAATGTGTTATCAAAACTATCTTTGAGAAAAGAGATAACCCCTTGACACTCAAATCCTTTCTATGCATTATAAGGTTTAGAAATCTCTTGATCCTTGAGACTACATAGTCAAATATTTCTATCACTACAATAACACCAGTGTTTCCTAATAATATGAGATACGACAGGAACATAAGGAAGTATGGATAATTATTGAACCTAACAAGACTATCATCATAAGTTGAAAAACCCGCATTGTTTAATGCAGAAACGACATGAAACAGAGAGTAGAATATAGCCTTACCTTCATCCCTCTCTACTTCAAAGAAGTATGGATATATGAGCATTGCAACTACTATCTGCGAAGTGAACGATAATGCAAAGAATTTCAGTATGAGATTTTGAGTTTGAACTACACTACTCATCTCAAAGAATGATGCCATTCTCAACTTGAGTATAGCATCTCCTGAAAGAAGTCCGAAGAGTATCCCAACCGTTGATATGAAGATTATCAAAAGTCCTCCTGTCTGTATAGCAAGCATCAGAACAATCTGACCAAATAGAGACAGTTCTCTACCAACACTTACCGTTGAAAGCCCAGTGCAAGATATAGCCGATGTCGCTACAAAGAAGGTATCAATCAAAGGTATAGGCTCACCTGTAGCAGAAGATATAGGAAGATGAAGTAAAACCGCTACAACTATGATAAGAAAGATAGAAACTATAACAAACAGTATTGAAGGATATATGTAGAATAACCTTATCAAATCAACTAGTGTAAAAAAAGCCACTATTGAGATAAAAAACATAGGTATAATGTATCCTAGAAGAATGTCGTTATAGTTGTCTGTTTTGAGAAAGAACGAGAAGATAGATAAAAACGTTATTATGAGTAAAAGGACAGACAAAACTATCACTTGTCTTCTAACATAGTCCTTTCTACCAACCGCAAAGTACTCAAAAACTTTCGCTAGAAACTGAATTATGAAGACTGCGAGTAACAATAAGATTATACCTCTACCGTATGATGAAAATATCTCAACAACTGTTTTGTGATGTAAGAACAAGGTTGAAGAAATCAGTAAAATTATTACTAAAGAGATTGAAACAATAAATGTAGCAGTGATAAATCTCAGTATTAAATCACCTCTTTGAAACCTTATCATAAACCATAATTTTGGAAGGTATATTCTGGTTCTTGAAGTAGATAAGTAATACTACTCCAACCAACAATAGGACAAAACTCAATATCTGCCCCATGGTCATAAATCCTAGAATGTATCCTATTTGTGGATCTGGTTCTCTGAAGAATTCAGATATTATCCTGAATAATGAGTAAAATATAGCAAATAGTGAACTTCTGACACCAACTGGCATCTTCACATTTCTTGTGAAAAACATTATCAAGAATAACACTAGTCCTTCTAGAAATGCTTCGTAGAGTTGAGAAGGATGGCGCGGTAATCCTTTCGGGTCAGTTGGAAAAACCATAGCCCATGGTATTCCTTCTGCAACTCTACCATACAACTCTTGGTTTATGAAATTTCCAACCCTCCCAAGCCCTAGTCCAATCGGAACTAGAATTGAAAGAAGGTCAAGAATATCAAATGTGTTAAACCTCTTCACACCAGCATATATAGAAACTGCTACTACTACACCAATAAGACCACCATGAAATGACATTCCTCCTTCCCAGACTGCTATTATCTTATGAGGATTTTCAAGATAGTATGGTAAGTTATAGAATATCACATACCCTAACCTACCACCTAGAATAACCCCAAGAAATACAACAAATACGATGTCAAGTATATTCTCATTTGAAAGTCTTATCTTGCCCTTCTTTGACCAATAAATTAGAAAGAGATAACCTATCAAAAATCCTAAAGCATACATCGTCCCATACCAAGTAGCACCAATTGTAGTCCCAAAAAGTCCAATCTTGAAAATATACTTCTCAAAAACAGGTAATACTATATATTCCATACTTAAACCTATCATAAATGAGGTTCAAAGATTGTTTCAAAGTTGGAATTTGTTGTAAAGTAATTTCATCAATTTGATAACTGAATAGATTTTTAGTAAGATTCTATTGAATGAAAAAATCTACTAAAAACTTGAAGAACGAAGAATTAAAAGGATCCGTTTTAGAAGAGCAAACTATCAAAGAAAATACCCCCAGAAGCATCACTAAAAGACGCTCCGAGATCAAGAAAACCATCTCAAGTCAAATTACACCCAGTAAATTTGCTAATTCTATCAAAAAACTACTATCCTCAAAGAAAGCAGAAAACATTGAAGTCATAAATACTTCAAAACTTACACAAGAGTTTGACTACATGGTTATTGCTAGCGCAGACAACAAATACCATATTCAAGCACTGATTGATGAAATAATGGAGTTTATATATAAAACCAATACTCCAGTTCTCTCAAAAGACATAAACCCTGAAAGCGGATGGGTCGTTATTGACCTGTTTCATACAATTGTCCATATAATGACACCAGATTTGAGAGAATACTACTCACTTGAGAGACTCTGGAAAATTCCCAAATAGAGATTTTCATTTCAATTACTACTAATCCATCTAGAAATAACAAACAACTTGATTGAGTATTGCTTCTGCATAATGTTCTGGTCCGTAATTATTTAAGTCTACAGATATTGTTTTATCTACTATCGTATTCCTAAACAGTATAACCTGCTTTCTAGCAAATTCTCGTGTGTTTTTCTTTATCAAATTTACCATTTCTTCGTATGACAACATGCCTTTAAGAAAACTCACAACCTCCTTATACCCTATTGACGAAAGAGGATATATACTCTCACCATACCTATCAACAATCCATCTAACCTCTTCAATAAGACCTCTGCTGATCATTCTGTCAACACGATTATTGATCATCTCATACAAAACCTTCCTATCAGGTAGCAAGAAGAAGGATAGTATCTTATGCGGAGACGGAGATGTAAGCTTTTTGTGGAGTTCAGAGAATTTAACCCCAGTTATCTTGAAAACCTCTAGAGCCCTAACTATTCGCTTTAGATCATTCTTGCTTATCTTGTATGAATACTCACTGTCAATCTCCCTCAAGATGTTGTAAAGAAATTCAACTCCTCTCTCTTTGGCAATCCTATATAATTCTTCCCTTATTCTATGATCAGCACTAGGTCCATCAAATATACCTACCTTGACAGATTTGTAATAAAGACCGGTTCCCCCCACCAAAATTCCTAACTTACCCTCCCTCTTTAATCTACTCACAATCTCATCAAAATGTTTTCTAAACTCACCAGCACTAAACCTTCCTTCATCAGGTTCTAAAATATCTATAAGATGGTAATTAAATTCTCTTCTGTATTCAGTCTCAATCTTGCTAGTACCTACGTCAAAGTATCTATACACTTGCATTGAGTCACACGAGATTATCTCTGAATGAATTCCTTTTTTCTGAAGATATCTTGCTAAAAGATGAGCAATAATACTCTTTCCTACCGCTGTAGGTCCAACTATGGCTATAACATCCACATCCCTCACAATATTTGATGATAAAGGAATATGAAAAACAAAATCTTCTTTTTCATCAAAATAAAAACTTGATAAGGTTAATTTTTATGCGATTTTATCGGTTTTTTTGATGGTGCTTGACTTTTTATAATTAACTACTTTACTATACCTCCACAAGAGGTTTTTATGGAAAGAATAGTGAAAGACAAGATTATCTCAACCTTCATAGAGGTGATACCTGAAAGGTGTAAAGGATGTCTTCTCTGTGTCTACGAATGTCCTGAAAATGTCATAGATGTGAGTGGTAAATTCAATTCAAAGGGATGGATATATGTTGAACCAACATTCAATGAGAAATGCACTGGTTGTAAGAAGTGTGCTGCTGTATGTCCTGACCTAGCGATAAGAGTATATATGGGTCAGGAAGTTATTGCTGGACCTATAGATTAGGAGGTTGTATGAAACAATTTGTAAAAGGAAATGATGCACTTTCTGAAGCAGCAATAATTGCAGGTTGCAGGCATTACTTCGGATACCCCATAACTCCCCAAAACGAGATAACCGCATATATGGCTAGAAGGATGAAAGAAGTTGGAGGAGTTTTTATCCAAGCAGAAAGTGAAACTGCGGCTATAAACATGGTTTTCGGTGCTGCCGCAACTGGTGTTAGAACAATGACTACAACATCATCACCTGGTTTTAGTCTTATGCAGGAAGGTGTATCATACCTTGCTGCAGGACACTTGCCGTGTGTTATTGCTAATATAATGAGAGGAGGACCAGGTCTTGGTAATATAGCAGGAGCACAGGGTGATTACTTTCAAGCAGTTAAAGGCGGAGGACATGGTGATTATAAGCTAATTGTTTTGACACCAGCATATGTCCAAGAAATGATTGACTTTACAATACTTGGATTTGATCTTGCAGACAAATATCTAATACCCGTCTTAATACTTGTTGATGGGATAGTAGGTCAAATGGTTGAACCAGCAGAGTTCCCCCAAAATTATGTTCCAAAGGTGTATGATAAACCATGGGCTCTAACAGGGGCAAAAGGAAGACCCAAAAATGTTGTCAGAACACTATGGCTTGATGATAACGGTGTTGAACTTAACAATATTAGACTTCAGCAGAAATACGCGAGGATAAAGGCAGAGTTTGTGATGTATGAGGAATACATGACAGAAGATGCGGAGGTTATACTTGTCGCTTACGGAACACCAGCTAGAATATGTAAAGCAATAACTAAAAAGATGAGAGAAGAAGGAAGAAAAGTAGGAACATTTAGAATACAATCTGCTTTCCCATTCCCAGAATATAGGCTTATGGAACTAGCACTACAAAAACATCTCAAAGGATTTTTAGTAGTTGAGATGAGTGCAGGACAGATGGTTGAAGATGTAAGGCTATCTGTTAAAGATTATAAACCTGTTTATTTTTACGGGAGGATGGGTGGAGCATTACCTGAAGAAAAAAGCATCGTTGAGCATACTTTGGAAATTTTAAGAATAAAAGTTTAAGGAGGTATTTTATGGAACTAAAACTTATCTTTGATAAACCTAAAACGATGACAGATGCGAAGACACACTATTGCCCAGGTTGTGGTCATGGTGTGGTTCATAGATTGATTGCAGAGGTGATTGATGAACTTGGAATAAGAGAAAGAACAGTTGGAATAGCACCCGTTGGATGTGCAGTTAACGCTTATGAATACTGGGATATAGATATGTGTGAAGCAGCACACGGTAGAGTCGGTGCAGTCGCTACTGGCATAAAGAGATCAAGACCAGAATTAATAGTCTTTGGATACCAAGGTGATGGTGATCTTGCCGCGATAGGGCTTGCTGAAACATTACACGCAGCAAACAGAGGAGAGAATATTACCATCATATTCATAAACAACGCAACGTATGGAATGACTGGAGGTCAAACAGCACCAACAACCTTACCAGGACAGATAACACGAACTTCACCCAATGGAAGAGACCCTTCAAATGAAGGCTACCCTATGAGAATAGCAGAAATGATAGCATTCCTTGAAGCACCAGTATATGTTGAGAGAACTGAAGTTACATCAACAGAAACAATCTTCAAAACTAAACAAGCAATAAAGAAGGCTTTCAAACTACAAATGGAAAACAAAGGATACACTTTCGTTGAAATTCTCAGTGGTTGTCCGAATGAATGGCATCTCAACCCAGTTGAAGCCAACAAATGGATAGAGAGTGAGATGACAAAGTTCTTTCCGCTCGGAGTTTACAAAGATAAGTATCCTAACATAAAGTAATACTCAATTTGATTACAAATTGAGTCTGCTACACTTCCAGAACAGAAAGAATACAAACAACATAATAGATTCTTTAAAATTCCGATTTCATAAAACTTTGAAATAATCAGTTTAAGGCTTTTATAATTTTTATTGTAAGCCCAGGTAGCTCAGTAGGTTAGAGCACTTCCTTGGTAAGGAAGAGGTCGTCGGTTCGAGTCCGATCCTGGGCTCATTAGGAGAAAAACATGGCTACTGATGTTATATCTATGGTCTGTCAAGAATGTAAGAGTAAGAATTATTACACAAGAAAGTCTAAAAAGATACAAAGAGAAAAGTTAGAGTTGAAAAAATACTGCCCCAAGTGTAATAAAAGAACTATTCATAAGGAAGGCAAAGCATAAAAAATGAATGTTCCACTTCTTGACCTCACCCGTGAGTATAAACTCATTAGACGGAGATTTATAAGGGAAGTTGAAGAAGTATTTGATACTCAATCCTTCATACTAGGTAAGAATGTAAAACAACTTGAAGAAGGTTTGAAAAGTTATCTCAACGTTCATGATGTAATTGGAGTTTCTTCTGGAACTGATGCACTACTCATCTCTCTTATGGCAATAGACATAAGACCAGAAGATGAAGTTATAGTTCCATCATTTACATTCTACGCAACTGCAAGCAGTGTTGCAAGGCTATACGCTAAACCAGTATTTGCTGACATTGAACTAGAAACTTATAATATTTCAACAGAAGAAATCAGTAAGAAAATTTCACCTAAAACGAAAGCAATAATCCCAGTTCATCTGTATGGATGTCCATCAGAAATTGACACAATATCTCAGATTGCAAAGGAATACAATGCTAAAGTCATTGAAGACAATGCTCAGGCAATAGGTGCAGAGTATAAAGGAATAAAAACAGGTACTTTCGGAATAACAGGATGTATATCATTCTATCCTACCAAGAACCTTGGTGGCGCTGGAGACGGTGGTGCAGTCTCAACTAATGACCCAGATATAGCCCGAAAGGTCAGAATGTTAAGAGTTCACGGTTCCGAGAAGCGCTATTACCATGATTATCTAGGAATTAATGGAAGACTTGATGAAATACAAGCTTTATACATAAGGATAAGAATGGAAAGACTGGAACAAAACAACAACGAAAGAAGAGAGATTGCAAGAAAATATAATACCATCCTTGAGGACCTGCAAAACAAGGAACTCATATTCCTTCCTAAAGAACCCAAATACGCAAAACATGTTTACCACCAATATACAATCAGAATACCCAAATACAGAGATAAACTAAGATCATTTCTAGCAGAAAGTGGTATAGGTAGCGAAATATACTATCCTCTACCTCTACATCTTCAGAAATGTTTCTCCTACCTAGGATACAAGGAAGGAGATCTTCCAAACTCTGAAAAATCATCAAAAGAAGTTCTATCGCTCCCCATCTTCCCAGGTCTAAAGGACAAAGAAATAGAATACGTTACCGAAAAGATCAAAGAGTTCTTTAGAAAACTCTAGCAGACTTAATTGTCAACTTCTAGTAAAAGTCAAACAATTATTCTAGCCTACCCTACTTGCTCTCCATTGCTTCAGCTTGAATTAATCCATTCTATGATGAAATGTTAGTTATTATGTAATTAACTAAACCATCTAGCGAGACTGAAGTTTGCTCTCCAGTGTCCATATCTTTGATTGAAACTTTATTCTCTTTAACCTCATTCTCGCCTATTACAACGACTAACTTTGCTCCTAGCCTGTTTGCAAATTTGAATTGCTTACTTATACTACCTAGATAGGACAACAGATTTGATATCAAACCATTGCTTCTTAGTATTTTCACAACCTTGAAAGCATACTCAACTTCATTACCAGAAATCGTACATACTGCAACGGTTTTTGAATAGTTAGGCTTTCTAACCTCCTTCAGGGCTAGCATAGTTCTCTCAATACCCATAGCAAAACCAAAAGCAGGTACATTCGGTCCCCCAAATTCAGAAACCAGACCATTATACCTACCACCCCCTGCAATCGCATTTTGAGACCCAATACCTTGATACCTCACTTCAAAAACATTCCTAGTATAGTAGTCAAGTCCTCTAACCAAAGACTCATCAATCCTATACCTTATCCCTAACCTTGAAACATATCTTTCAAGAGTGTCAAGGTGAAAACGACATACATCACAAATACTACTGGTTATCTTTGTTGCCTCTTTCAATAATGTCTGACACTTTTCATTCTTACAATCAAAAACCCTCAAGATATTTTTCTCTCTTCTCTGCTTACAATCATCACAAAACTCATTATAGTGAGTATCAAAGAATATCTCAAGTTCTCTTTTGTAATTCGGGCTACATACATCACACCCTACACTGTTTATCACTAGTTCGCTTCTCTCAACTAGTCCAAGTTCAAAGAGTATATCAAAAACTAAAGACACAACCTCAACATCAATAATTGGATCATCCACACCAAACCACTCAACTCCAACTTGATGAAACTGTCTCAACCTACCTGCCTGAGGACGCTCTGCCCTAAACATAGGGCCTACATAAAATACCTTTTGAAACCTTGGTTCATTTATAAGATTGTTTTCAAGAAGCGCTCTAACAACCGATGCAGTACCTTCTGGTCTTAAAGTTACGCTTCTACCTCCCCTATCCTCAAACGAAAACATCTCCTTCCTTACTATATCACTTCCCTCACCGATGCCCCTTACAAAAAGTTCGGTCCTCTCAAGAATTGGTGTCTTCAACTCATTAAAACCATACAGAACAGAATACTTTCTAAATACACTCTCTATCAACTCAAAGTAGGTCAAATCCTCTCCAAAAATATCAAGAAATCCTCTCAATCTTGAAAATCTCTCATCCATAAAACCAAATTATAACAAATGCTTACCAAACTCTTCAAAGTCCCCCGACCCTGTCAGGAGGCCAAAACCTTAAAACTCCCTTTCCTACTACTAACTCAATAGGAACAAGTCCCCAGTATCTACTATCACTACTCTCATCTCTATTATCCCCCATAGTAAAGTAATAGCCCTCAGGTATCTTGTTTTGCTTCAAGGAAGACAAAATTTCCTGTACATCGTTGAAGTAGTCTAGATTAGGCAGATATTGCTCTGGAACACCTTGAGACATTAACAAAAGTCTTGAACTACCATCGTAAATATAGTACAAGTTTGATATATGGAAATTTCTAATCACTCCATCCTCAAAATTCACCTCACTCCTAGACCTAGTAATCCAACTCACACCGTCTATACTCTCTCTGTAATATGTCCATCCATTCTGTTTGTCTATAACCTCTCTTTCAATCGGCTTCCCGTTTATGTAGATTTGATTGCTTATAATATCTACCTTGTCTCCTGGTATCCCAATCACTCTCTTGACAAAATACTTTGGTTCATTGTCAATATTTATTACAGAAAAAGTCAGTAGTGTGACTATCTCTCTGAAGAAACCCGGAGACCTGTAGGTAGGATTTTTGAAGACAATTATATCTCCCCTTTGCGGTGTATAAAACCCGGGTGTCTTCAAATTAACTATCGGGAAGTTTATACCGTAAGTTGGTTTTATAACGACTATCCTATCACCTACCATAATAGTAGGTATCATTGAACCGGTTGGTATAGCAAATGCCTCAAGAAGCAGTAGTCTTATCACAAAAGCAATCAAATAAGCCTCACCAACTACTCTTAAGTTGTCAATAATGATTTCCTTAAGAGTCTTCTTCTTTTTATCATCACCCATAATAGCTCCTAACTTGAGTTATGGTTAAGTATAAACAAGATATACAACTCTTTTTCAATTTTATCAACAGCATTCAAAAATGGTATCAAAGAAATTACTGTTTTAGCAAGGTTTTTTGTTATAATTATCATTAGGAGAGTAAAATCGTAATATATTGTATATACCTTTAACTATTTATTTTGAGGAAGAAAAATGAGGATCATTACTTGCTTTCTAATACTCAGTTTATCTCTACTATTAGGATGCTGGGGAGAGTCAAATGTTAGATTTGAGTCTGGAAATATTGAAGAAAAGATGGAGAAGAGTAGAGTAAAGTTGATAATAAAAAACTTCAACCTTATAGATACCAAATACCAATCATACTTTATAAACTTGGTCAGAGAATACTTCCTAAAAAACACAGATATTGTAGTTGATGATGAGAATTATGAACACTTAATTGACTTTGAGATTTTAGACTTTAATTTCATTATTGCTCCAGATGGTAATTCAAACAAGGCTAGGTTTGACTTAATAGGGAGTGTAAGTATTACTTCTCTTGACAATAAGGTAATACTATCAAATCATAGTTTTTCATACACATTCGCTACGAATATAAACAACGAGGTTTTGAATGAACCTTTCAGTAGAAGTGTAGTCATAGACAGTCTCAATACCAAGTTTTTTGACATCACAGCTCTAAACTTTGTATATTTTGTATCAACTGGTTGGAAAGGAGACTATGGTTATTACACAATCAAGGACGGAATAATTCAAAGGATCTTCGGAGGTGATGGAACAAATGAACAAGGCACATCCAAAAGAACAAATAAACGGAATATTCCTACTATTGGGGGAGAATAACTTTGAAAAGGATATTTTCATCTCCAAACTCATATCCGAATTCTCAAAAGGGAAACCTATTGACATTCATAAAATTAACTATGATGAAGGATCAATAGAGAGTTTTATAAAAATAACTCAAACACCATCCTTATTCTCAAATGAAAGGGCCGTAATCTTAAGAGAATTAGACAAAAATTTACTCAAAACTGAAAAGGAGATGTTAATCAACCTGATACGCACATTCAAGGACACAACAACTCTTGTTATAATTACATCAAATTTATCTCCATATAGGTTTGACAAACAAATATCAACATCAATAGAGAACTCTGGTGGAACTGTAAAGGTATTCTGGAAAGTTTTTGACAATGAACTACCTAGATACATATCTAGCATATTGACTAAATACAACATCCAACCATCAAACGAACTCATAAACACTCTGATTGAAAGAAACGGTCAGAATATAGATGGGATTGTTGACGATGTGAAACACATAAAAGGTTACTTCCAACCCAACGAACTTATACCTAGTGATAAGGCTATAAGTGTGCTTTCAGAAAAATCAAGTGAAGGTAATATATTTGACTTACTCAGTTCTCTTGTAAAAAACGAAAAGCATAGAGCAATTATGTTGCTAAACCATATACTAGAAAAGGGAGAGGATATATTCGCTATAGGTAAGTTAATCTATTCTCAACTATACAAACTTGTAAGGGTCAAAAAATTACTAAAATCAAATACTCCAGATAGTGAAATAACAAAACAACTTGACATATCAACATTTGAACTTAACAACTTGAAAAGGATATCAAATAGCGTTGATGAAAATAAGATAAAGACACTAATCCAGTTTGTTTTAGATATTGAAAAAGCAATAAGAATGGGCAATGATAGTATAATACTCTCAAGTGTTGAGAGTTTTATAATAAAGAGGCTCTAGATATGTTTAAAGATATTGTAAAGATCAAGGTTATAGCAGGGAGAGGAGGTGACGGTTGCGTCTCTTTTAGAAGAGAAAAGTATGTTCCTAGAGGGGGCCCTGACGGTGGAGATGGAGGGAGAGGTGGTAATTGCATCATCGTTGTAAATCCTAATCTCTCTACCCTTTCACACATACTTGAAGGACAAGTTTTTAAGGCTGGTGATGGTGAGAATGGTTCTGGACGTAAAAAGCACGGAGCGGACGGAGAGGATGTAGTGATAGAGGTTCCAAGAGGCACTCAAGTTATTGATGAGGAAACTGGAAAACTAATAGTAGATATGAAAGACATTGATAATTTTGTAATAGCAAGAGGTGGTAGAGGAGGGCTCGGGAATTGGCACTTCAGAAGTCCAACAAATCAAGCACCAACTCAATTTACAAAAGGTGAAAAAGGTGAAGAGAAAAGACTAATACTTGACCTAAAACTAATAGCAGACGTTGGACTTGTTGGATACCCAAACGCAGGTAAGTCTTCTATCATTAGAAAACTTACGAGCGCAACACCAAAAGTCGCAGATTATCCCTTCACAACTCTAGAACCAGTACTAGGAGTGATACCTTACCAAGACAAAAGAATAGTAGTAGCAGACATACCAGGCATAATACAAAACGCTCATCTAGGTGCTGGACTCGGACTTGAATTTTTAAAACACATAGAAAGAACGAAGTTTATAATTCTTGTCCTAGACATCACAGATAAACCAGAAGAAAAAACTAAAGTCATACTAAAGGAGTTGAAGAGTTATAACAAGCCCCTTGTGAATAAAATCAAATTTGCCGTTCTAAATAAGATTGACTTACTCTCTCAAGAAGAGAGAAATAATGTAGATATAGTTATAGAACTTGTCAAAGAAGAACTACCAAAGAAGAAGTTTGATTTTTTGCTAGTATCAGCATTAACAGGAGAGGGAATACCAAACCTGAAAGGCAAGATCATAAACATGTTTTCAGAAAATCATTCAAGAGAAATACCTAAAAGTAATAAAAAATCAACCAAGTAGATTTTTCTTGAATTTAAACTTCTATTTTAGCATTTTCAAAGAACATTTAGCATACCGAAGAGAAAAGCCTTGATTGAAACATAGAAATTTATTTGCTATTTCACAACTTACTGTTAATACAACGGTTGAAGATAGGTTGAGCCTCTAGAGTTTAATTCCACACTATTCTATCTTATTTATTCCTTTTCTCTTAATTATTATCTTGGTTTTCTTGTTAAATCTTATCTCTTCCCTGTACAAAATAGTATCTCTACTTTTAATTGTTATAGTATATGTCTTGTTTTTCTCAAGAAATCTCTTTGAGTCCCCCTTGCTTAAAGCGACGTCATTCACAAATACTGCTAGATCTTCTGCAGTTGGATCTAAAATAAATGATACCTCAACTGAATTAGCAAGGTCTACTATCATATCTTCAGAAACAGACTTGTTGATAAGTTCCAACTTACTCTTATCAGCATCTTTGGTAGTTAGCTTTACACCTTTTGAAACTTCACTAACAGTTTTGGAAAGTTCAGACACAAGATTATCAATATTTGACAAGTCTTGTGAGGATAAAGAACTTTTTACTTTTTCATCAACTTTATTCTGATCCGCTTTGCTAACATCAATCTGTTTTCCACTTTCAACATCAACCTCAGATATCCCTTCTAGTAGAACTAATTTTTCTCTTTGCTCTGGTGAGAGTCCCGTAAATATATCTCCAACAGCTTTTGACCTTATACTTGAAGCAACTTTTCCATCTGAAACTATCAAGGTGGTTTTATCGTTATCTGATGATACCATAAATTTAGTCCCTCTCACCAACGCTAATCCTGTTGAGGTTCTTATCCTAATGTTTTCATTATTCAACTTCTTAACTAGTGATACTATAGAGCCTTTAACTAAACTAAATATATTCTCTTGCTTATCTTGATTCTGAATTACACCTGCTATTGACAAAGATGTATTTTCTAATATTTTTAACGCAACACCATTCCCAACCTGTATCACACACTCAGAATTAGGTCCTGTAATTATTGTATCCCCTCCCCTCAATACATCTCCAACTTCAACACCAAAAATATCACTACCTCTCAATGCTTTCACATCTCCAACAGATACTGATACCATCACTTGTATCTTACTTGGATCTCCTATCGTAGTAGTTAATGAAGTATCTTCTTTAAACACAGACTGTATCAGAATAGGAACTATAACTATAAGACCAATAACCAATATGGTAATCACACCTAATATTATTATCCTCCTCTGAAGGAAAAATCCTACTCCTTCCTCAGAAACACCAGAAGATTTTATCATTATATTTCTCCCACTACAATATATTTTAATTATGTTTTGAAATCCATTTCAAAATTCACAGATTAGCAACAATATATCAACAGATCACAAAATTCACAACTAGGAGCAGATTCTCCTTATAAGGAAGTTGTAATTCATTGTTGGTCTTGATTGTTATAATGAGAGTTCGTAGTTCTTTTGATTATAATTCTTTAAAACCTAGAGAGGTAGAAGGTATGATTGATTTTGTTGATGAAATTAGGTCAAAACTTGAAGGAATGGATGGAAGTATAGTTTTTCCAGAGGCTTATGACCAAAGAGTTCTCAAAGCGGCAGATATGCTAACACGAGAGAAATTCAACTTGAAGATAATCCTTCTAGGAAATCCAGACGAACTTTCCAATATCGCATCAGAAAACAATATTGATATATCAAAATTTGAGATTATCAACTGGAAGAACTCCGAACTCATTGAAGAATTCTCAGAGGAATTCTTTGAACTCAGAAAACATAAAGGTGTTTCAAAAGATGACTGCCACAACTACATCTCAAACGATGTTAATGCCTTCGGTGCGATGATGGTAAGAAAAGGACTTGCTGATGGAATGGTATCAGGTAGTATGAGCCCAACTGCTGATGTTATAAGAGCGGCGATATGGATTGTTCAGCCGAAGAAAGGAATAAAAACTGTATCAAGTTTTTTCGTTATGGTGTCAAATGATGAAAGTATAGGAGATAGTGGTAGAGTTATATTCTCTGACTGTGCCTTTGTAGTTGATCCAACTCCAGAACAGTTATCTGATATTACTATAAACGCCGCAGGTGCTGCAAAGTTTTTCCTAAACTCAGAACCTATGGTAGCATTACTATCATACTCTACCTTCGGTAGCGGTTCTGGAAATTCCGTAGATAGGGTAAGGCAAGCAGTTAAGATACTCAAGGATAGAGGTGTTGACTTCAAGTTTGACGGAGAGATGCAGTTTGATGCTGCAATTTCACCTTCCGTTGCTAGTATAAAGTGTCCAGACTCAGAGGTTGGAGGTAAGGCTAACACTTTCATATTCCCAAACCTAGATTCTGGTAACATAGGCTATAAGATAGCACAGAGAATAGGTAAGATGAAAGCTTACGGTCCCGTATTAGTTGGTCTCAACAAGCCAATAAACGACCTCTCAAGAGGTTGTTCAGCAGAAGATATATATGTCACATCACTTATGACACTGCTTCAAGTAAAATCACATATATAGTATCTTACATCTTTCTAGAGCCTAGCTTCCGCTATATCAACATCAATATAATCCACTGTTATCCGTTCTTCGGCAGACACATAAGTGTTCTGACTGCCGCAACTATCACAGATGTAATTGTGAATATCTGCATAAAATATATTTCCACAGTCATTACAGACTATGGGGATCTGAATAAAATCTATATCTACTTCCATACCATCGGCAACAGTTCCCTCTGAATAGTTCTTAAGATGGAATTTGAATGACTCTAAACTTATATCTTCGGTGTCGTATATGGTTATCTTAGCTTTCAGGACCTTCGCAGCATTGTTTGATTTTGCTTCTTTTAGTATCAACTCTAGAGTGTCTTTAGCAAGTAAAGATTCATGCATAAACTACCTCCTAACATATTCTTGGTAATTGTTCTCCACTTAACATATCAAGAAGACGATTACTACCTATCAAAGACTTCATTATTACCTTGCCAGAGTTATCAGAAGTAACTTTTCCAATAACCCTTGCCTCTGTGCCAGAAGTATTAGATATTATACTAACTGCTCTTTCAGCATAATTTTCAGGAACTATTGATATAAATCTACCTTCATTCGCAACATAGAGAGGATCAAGACCGAGTATCTCACAAATTGCTTTCACCTCCTCCACCACTGGAATACTCTCCTCATATATGTAAATACCAAACCCGGATGACCTAGATATCTCATTCAAAGCACTTACAAGCCCTCCTCTTGTCAAGTCTCTTAGGCAGTGTATTTCAATACCTTCAGAAAGTAGATTTGAAACAGGAGTCCAAAGTTCATCACAATCACTCTCCAGTGTTGTATCAAGTTCTATCCCTTCCCTCAAAGCCATTATCGCACTACCATGCCTACCAATATCACCACTCAATACAATTACATCTCCTTCTTTAACACTCCTTGGAGATATATTCAAATTATGTTCAATCACCCCTATACCTGCCGTGTTTATGTATATACCATCGCCTTTACCTTTATTAACTACCTTCGTATCACCAGTCACAACTTTAACACCAACTTTTTGAGATGCCTGATGTACTGACTGAAGGATTCTATTTAGTTTTTCCATCTCAAATCCCTCTTCAATTATAAGTCCTAAAGACAGAAACATAGGTCTAGCACCACACATAGCAAGGTCATTTACAGTTCCATTAACAGCCAACTTACCTATGTCTCCTCCTGGAAAGAATAAAGGACTTATAACAAAAGAGTCGGTTGAAAATGCTATCTTCTGTGAAGGAAGTTGTAATATTGCTCCATCGTGCAATTCATCAAGATACTCGTTTGATAAAATAGGCTTAAAGACTCTCTCTATGAGATTATTCATCAACCTTCCACCACCCCCGTGAGCCATCCTTATCCTCTCATTGCTTTGAGTATTTGTTGGAGAAGGGCAATCAAAGTTCATAAGACTACACCTTATTTAATTTGTAGTTATAATAAGCAGCACAAGCACCTTCCGATGAAACCATAGGAGCACCAAGAGGATGTTCAGGAGTACATAGTGTTCCAAAGGCTTTGCACTCGTAAGGCTTCTTAACACCCTGTAGAACCAATCCACTTATACACTCCTCCGGCTCTGAAGATTGAATATGATCTAGATTGAACTTCTTATTCGCATCGTATTCTTCATAGTTCTTCTTTATTCCAAGCCCACTACTTGAAATACCACCTATACCCCTCCAGGTTCTGTCAACAACCTCAAAAACCTCTTTTATGATGTTTTGAGCGTATATATTACCCTCTCTCCTAACAGACCTAGTGTATTGATTCTCAACTTCATACCTACCTTCTTCAAGTTGTTTAACCACCATCAAAACACCCTGTAGTATATCAAGAGGTTCAAAACCAGTTACAACAATAGGAACCTTATACTTCTTCGCTATCGGTTCATATTCAGTGTATCCCATTACAGTGCAAACATGCCCAGCAGCAAGAAAACCATTTACCCTATTATTTGGAGATTTGAGTATAGACTCAATAGCAGGTGGAACCAAAACATGAGATACAAGCACAGAAAAGTTCTTCACACCCATCTTCTTCGCTTGATATATAGCCATAGCATTTGCTGGGGCAGTAGTCTCAAAACCAACTCCAAAAAATACAACCTCCTTGTCAGGATTGTTTATAGCAATCTTCAGAGCATCAATTGGAGAATAAACAACCCTTACATCTCCTCCTTCCTCCCTCACTGCAAACAGATCTTTATTTGACCCCGGAACTCTCAACATATCCCCAAATGAACAGAATATAACATCCTTCATTGACGCTATCGCTATCGCTTTGTCAATAATCTCAATAGGCGTAACACAAACAGGACAACCCGGCCCATGAATGAATGTAATGTTTTTAGGTAAAACTTCATCAATGTTAAACCTTATTATAGTATGCGTCTGTCCCCCACAAACTTCCATTATCATCCAATGTCCCTTCGTAATCTTCCAAATCTCATCTATGTATTTTTTCGCAATATCAGAATTTCTGTATTCATCAACATACTTCATACATTCTCTCCTAATTGTTCTGAAACCTTTCCCATCTCATCAAGATACTTGAAGACACTCATAGCCTCGTCCTCGTTCAGTCTGCTTATTGCAAAACCTACATGAACTATAACATAATCACCTATCTTAACATCAGGCACATACTCCAAACAAACATCTTTCTTAACACCACCAAAATCCACCTTCCCCACCAACGGACTTGAATCATACCTTATCTCAACAACTTTACCAGGCACACCTAAACACATATCTCCAACCTCTTGCTATTAAGAATGAAACATCATACCCAAACCTAACAATATTCAGATAAAACCCTATATTTATTATAGGAATTAGTAAGATCTGTTCCACTCCAAGTAATTAGTTAGACCGTATAAATTATCCTAAACTCTTCAGTAAGCCTAAAATTTTCAAAAAATCCTTCAGAAAATCCTTACGACTATTAGAAAAGTGATAAACGGTGCAATTACAGTAATGAGTTTCATGGTACTGTATCGCTAGACCTAAAATATCAAAAACAAACCTATTCCTATCAATTTAGACCCCAAGGATAAAGGACAATGAATATATGGTTTTGATTACCTAAATATTGCTACTCGTTGTTAAAACAAGTTACCGATGTATTCAATCTTTATAATTCTTTCAAAGGATGGTAGGAATGAATAGTTTAGTATTAACGAAAGACCTAATGACCTTGTTGGAGAGAACTTGAATTCCGAGAAAACTGATGAATTTGTGATCCTTTCGGATGAAAGGAAGAGATTATCAACTCCAAAAGATATTGTGAATACTTCTGAAAACTTTACATAAGTGGATAAGAACAGAGCGGTATTTATCACATTCACATCGCCTACTGGTAGTATGGGGAATTTGGCACCGAAGACCAAATCTGAATAACTATTAAAAACCGACTTGTATCTTATGGACATCGGTAGATGAACTCCATAAAGCGTTTTGCTATAATAATCAGGTGAAAACGCCCTACCAGGAAGACCGTAAGAGAAACTATCAATCGCAACCGATAAGGAGAAAGAATTCATCTCATTTATTATATTCAGTTTCATAGAAGCGAGAGGTATATTCATCGTAATAGGAGAGTTTCCTATGATACCTTGAATATCCTCAACAATTCCAACAGTTAGAAATTCCCAGAGCCCAACATAAAGTTTTAGTAGGACACTACCCTGTGAATACACGATAAAGTCTATCTTGAACATACCTCTTGAGAGTGTGTATGGAGTTTGGTTTGGCCCTACTGAATACTCGTAGGTATAGGTTGGCTTGAAACTCACAACGGATTCTTCTATGACTATCTTTTTACTTCCCTTCACTTCCTCTGCAAGTGAAAAAAACCCAGATAGAATGAATAAGTTTATTATGATAAGTCTAAACAACATCCTTATACTTCTCCAGCCTCACTTATAATTTTCTGAATCTTTTCCTGAAGGTTTAATTTTGAAGTGCTTGCAGAGTAAAATATGCCACTCTTTATACTTTTTGCGTTTGAAGCACCGTGACCTATGAAAACATTACCATTAACTCCGAGTAAAGCAGCAGCACCATATTCACTTGCATCAGTCTTCTTTCTAAACTTCTTAAGTGCTAACTTCATCAAAGCACCAAGTATGAAACCATACCACTTTGACATTATCTCCTGTTTCATAAGTTTTGACAATGCTTTACTTGCGCCTTCCGAAGATTTAAGAACGATATTTCCAGTGAAACCATCCGTTACAATTACATCAACATCTCCAAGGAATATATCATTACCCTCAACATTACCTATGAAATCTTTACCAAGCTTTTCAGACATTAGCTCTCTCGCTTTTCTAACAACTTCTGTTCCCTTGTAATCTTCTTCACCTATGTTGAGTAAGCCTACTTTAGGGCTAAAAGTTCTAAGGACGTTTTCAACAAATACCTTTCCCATTACCCCAAAAATGAAATAATCCCTAGGTTCAAGTTCTACGCTAGCACCCACATCAAGTAATACTCTAAAACCATACATTGAAGGTATAACAGTTGCTAGAGCAGGCTTTGAGACACCATCAATCCTACCAAGTTTCAAAACAGAACTCACAACAACCGCACCAGTGTTGCCAGGAGAGAAGAAAGCATCAACTTTATTGTCCTTAAGCAAGGACAAAGCAACCATTATTGAAGAATCCTTCTTCCTTCTACTAGCGCTAAAAGGTTCATCCGTCATATCAATCACTTCGGTAGCATTAACTATATCAAACTTTGCTTTCTTCAAAACTCTCTTCGGATATTTCTTTAATTCTTCTTTTATTAAGTCCTCCTTACCAACCATCACAACATTTATATCCTTACTAAGACTAGCCTTTAAGCATCCTTTCACCGCTTCACCTATTCCCTTCTCCGTTCCCATAACATCAACTGCTACCGACGGCATAATTCCTCCTGAATAACGACTATAATATATACATAACAGACCTAGATTTTCAAATAGAACAGATACCAATTGATGAGTTACAGAATTTGAGATTAAAGAAGAGTATCTATCTTCACTTGAACATAACTACTCACTACAAAACCTAAACGCTACATATTTGTTAAAGCAAATTATACATCCATATCAGATAAAGTGATCACACCTATTTGAAACATTTTAAAGTTTTCAGAAAGTCTTTAAGACTCTTTGAAAACCGAAATTTCACAAACTCTTGACACAAAAATCTTTACTAAATTACTTAATAAGTGTAGTTCTAATATCTCCTTATCCTTATCACATCACTAGGTAGTTCATCAATAAACCTTGAGACTGAAACAACGGAGTGTTTCATACTACCAACTCTTATGTATCTGCTTGAAGTTATATATAACTTTGATTTTGCTCTCGTTACGCCGACATAAAAAAGCCTTCTCTCCTCGTCTAGAAGTGAAAGATTATGTGTATTCTTGAAGTGTGGTAGAATCCCATCTATAGCACCGAATATAAAAACCACCGGAAACTCAAGACCTTTGGAAACATGTAGTGTCATGAGAGATACACAATTCTCTTTTTCATCAACTTCATCAGAATTTGTCATCAAAGTCGCACTATTTATAAACTCTTCCAAGGTTTTACCCCCACTGTCCTCAAAGTCCATTATTGACCTCAAAAGTTCTTGAACATTTTCTACCCTCTCATCGTAGTTTTCATAAGTCTGCTGAAGATATTTGTAATACTCTATATCACTTATCAAGTTTGAAACTCTCTCTGATACACTCAAACTATCATCTTTCAATGATCTTATTGAACTCACAAAACCTCTTAAATCCTGTTTTATATCACCTCCATCTATCATCTCTTCAATACTTTGAAGCAAATCTTTACCATTCTTGATTGAGTAATCAATAATCTTATTGACAGTAACCTCACCTACCCCTCTTCTAGGAACATTTACTATCCTTGAGAAACTAACATAATCTTTATGGTTTATAGCAAATTTAAGGTATGCTAGGATATCCTTTATCTCAATCCTCTCATAGAAACTGACACCAGAGTAAATTCTGTATGGTATATTCCTCTTAACAAGATCTTCTTCAAGTATCCTTGACAAATAATTCGCACGGTAGAGTATAGCAATGTCATTATAATTGTGCCCGTTAGAGACAAGGTCTTCTATTTCATCCATAACAATCCTTGATTCTCTTGCTTGATCATAGGTTTCTATGAATACAGGAATACTACTACTTCTACCTATGCCTCTTATTACCTTCTCTTTCCTTCTATACATCATGTTTGATGCAACATAATTAGAAAGTGATATTATTTCGTCCGTTGATCTATAGTTTGTCTTAAGTATAACAACTTTGCAATTTTTGAAATCTTTATCAAAGTTTCTTATGTTCTCAACGCTAGCACCACGCCAGCCATAAATAGACTGGTCATCATCACCAACAACACATATATTCTCATGCTCGTTAAGTATAAGTTTTATAAACTCATATTGGATAGGATCAGTGTCTTGAAATTCATCAATCATCAAATACTTCCATCTGTTTTTATACATTTCTCTAACTTCTTCATCCTTCTTTAGTAGTTTGTAAGGTAATACTATCAGATCAGTAAAATCAACAGCATTATTCTTTCTGAGTTCCCCTTCATACATATTCGCAAGTTCCTTTATACTATCACCAAAGAAGTTTGACGGATTATAACCATACCTTATTTCATTGATAATATCAAGAACTTTCTCGGGTGACAATTCATTGAAAGAAACCTTCTTGAGTATTGATTTCAGAAGCCTCATCTGATCATCACTGTCATATACTATGAAATTCTCTTTTAAACCTAACTTCTGATAATTCTCCTTCACAATAGAAAGACCTAGAGAGTGAAATGTTTTTATCCACCAGTTTGAAGTAAATTTAGAACTCGTGAGACTAACTATTCTACTTTTCATCTCCCCCGCTGCCTTGTTTGTAAATGTAACACACAGTATCTCGCTAGGTAGAGCCTTACCTGTCAAGACTATGTAAGAGAAACGATAGGTGATAACTCTAGTCTTACCAGAACCGGGACCTGCTATAACAAGTAGAGGACCTTCTGTTGTTGTTACCGCTTCCTTCTGTTCTTGATCCAAATCATTAAGAAGAGACTCCAGTAGTGATGCTTTCATAGAAACATTATTTATGTTCCAAACTACCTCTTTCAAAACACCAAT
>JANXAC010000005.1:0-10496 GCA_025061835.1 Spirochaetota bacterium | reverse complement strand
TCTATGCAAAAAATTATAAAACAAATTACTTATTCAAAAACCCTGAACACCCAAAAATTCTAGAATTTAGAAAACTGACTCGTTTATATTGCTAATATAGGAGTATCAGAAATGATATGAACATGATATTTAGAACTACACTTATTGTCATCTTATCTATTACCACTACAACACTCATCGCAAACCCAGCTAAACCGAAAAATTTTATTTTCAATCACAATACTCAAAGATTGTATCTCTCCTATTCATCTGGTATGTTCAAAGAAGAAACATATGAGGTTATGTTATCCTATATTAATTTCTCTCTGTCTTTGATCAATAAAAACTATGGAGAGATTACCATCATAGATGATCAAGGGAATATCAACGGTTCTGCTGTTGTCTATGACCTATCAACCACTGCTGGTTATTCCGTAAGGATACTAGATAATCTCTTTACCTACGCTTCTCTTCTACTTGATTACGAATACTACTACTTCTTCTCTGACATCTATGTCGGTGGAGGAATAGGCGTTGGTTTTAACTATGGAGGAATAAACACTTTCAATATACTAGAATTTAGAAGTTATTCAACCTCCTTTGAAGGAGTTGTATATAATAACTTTCAGAATATTGTGATTCTTGGGATTGGTTATAACATAAGTTATTACTACCAAGACCTCTTTCTATTTATCATATCAAAGATCTTTGAATACTCTGGAGTTAGAATGAATGTTATGACAAGTATAATGTATGGCACAACAAAAGGATTTATACCATACTTTGAGGCATCAGTTGGATACTATTCTTTGAGTATAGGATATGGTCTATCAATACATCAGAGTATGGGTATTTCTCAATTCTGGTTTTTGGAGTCAAAGATATGAGATAGGATACTCATTCTTATGGCAACACCACTAGTAACTTGGTCTAAAATAAGAGACTTATCACAGTATATAACATCAGAAGAAATCTCAACTTCTCTATTCACAGGACCGGGATGCATCACGAATACTTCCTTATTAGAAGATTTCAGTTTCTCCTCGGTTAGTCCCCAGAACTTCTTGTATTCTCTCGTTGATGGAACATAAGCAGAGTTTTGTCTTTCCGTTTGTATCCTTAAAAGCATTATGACATCCGAAAATTCAATAACCTCATCAAAACTCCTAGCAATCCTAACACCAAACATTTCAATCTCCTTAGGTAGCAATGTAGTAGGACCATATACCATAAGGTTATTATTACCTATCTTCTTCATAAGCAGGATATTTGATCTGGCAACCCTACTGAAAAGAATGTCTCCAACGATTGAAAGGTTTATCCTTCTAATGTCTCCAAACTTTAGCTTCATTGTAAGAGCATCAAGTAGAGCTTGCGAAGGATGTTCGTGCGAGCCATCACCCGCGTTTATTATGCTAACATTCTTTATGTCTCTTGCCAAAAGGTAAGGAAGTCCTGATATATTTGACCTGATAACAACCGCATCAACTTTCATCGCTTCTATAGTCTTAAGAGTATCCAACCTACTCTCACCTTTCTGAATTGAACTAACATTTTCTGAAAAATTCAATACTTTAGCACCTAGAAGACTAGAAGCCATCTCAAAGCTCATTCTCGTTCTCGTTGATGGCTCAAAAAACAAATTCACTATGACTCTCTCTCTGAGTATCTGAGGGATACTGTCCCTGTCGTTTATAAGTTCATTTCTATAAACCTCTCCTAATTCTATTATTGACATTATTTCTTCGGATGAAAGGTCCTTTATACCAAGTAAATGTTTCATACCAAAATTCTGTATATTCAACAACTACCTTATCAAATAAGACACAAAAACTATTACTAAATACTAGTATTACGACCAGATATCTACATACTCAAAACAAGCAAGTTCAATAACCTACAAAACCTTGTCTCTCAATAAACTTAAAAATACCTAAAGACTCTCTTAACCAAATATCCTAGTTGTAAATATGTCAAACTAGCAAACCAGTAAAAACAAATCAGCAACCGAATAGCCTAACAAGTTCCTAGAAGATGATCCTACAAAACTACCCAAACCTATATTCCTAAAAGCAGGGCTAAAAAATATCAGAGGTTCAATCCTTTTGATTAAATATATCCTTAACAAAATCTTGAACCTTTCTGATTCTATTCAATAAACCTTCATCGCTAACTTTGAGTATTATACCATTACTATCCTCTGGTATCATTTCAACCTCATATTTGCCATCCATCATAATCTCAAAAAGTCTATCTGCATCTGGTAGATTGGTTTTGCTAAATCTAATCAGGATGCCTTCGTCTTTGTCATAAACTTCTTCTATCCTAAATTTCTTAAGGTATAATCTTAACCTAACTATTTCTGATAGATTGTATAAACCTTCAGGTATATTCCCATACCTATCTTGAATCTCTCCAAGAACATACTCAAGTTGCCTTTCAGTGTATGCGATGTTAAGTTTAAGCATTATTTCCATCTTCTCACTAGTAGGTATATCAAGATCTTCTGGGAAAATCCTACCTGATTTGAAGTATAGAACTGGGTCTGAATAATCAATAACCTCATTTTCATCCTGTTCTTGACTTATCATATTCAGAATATCAGACAACATTCTAACATAGAAGACATATCCAACGGAGTTAATATTGCCGTGTTGTTCCTTTCCTAGAAGATTACCAGCCCCTCGTAGTTCAAGATCCTTTAGTGCAATCCTAAAACCTGCTCCTAAATCAGAATGTTCCTCTATCACGCTTAACCTTTTCATCTGAAGTTCGCTTATAAGATACTTTGATGGATATATGAAGTATGCGTATCCTTCAACATCTCTTCTTCCAACCCTGCCCCTTATCTGATGTAAATCTGCAAGACCAAAGTTATGTGCATTGTTTATTATCACCGTATTCACATTTGGTATATCAAGCCCAGACTCTGAAATTGTTGTTGATATCATAACCCTATACTTCCCCTCAACAAAATCAAAAAAAACATTCTCAATCTCAATCTTACCAAGTTGTCCATGTAAGATGCATATATCATCATTACCAACCAATCCATTACAAGCATTGACCAAACTTCTCTTGAGTTTCTCTAATCCTTCAATCCTATCATTTACAACCAAAACTTGTCCTCCCCTCTTTATCTCTCTTTCAACCGCATCTCTTATAACTTCATCCTTCCACTCAACTATAAAAGTTTTTATTGGCTTTCTGCCAAAAGGTGGTGTTGAGATTATAGATATATCTCTCAAGTTTCCCATACTCATTCCAAGTGTCCTTGGTATCGGTGTTGCAGATAACATGAGAACATTTACATCCTCTCTACCTTTCAAGATTTCTTCCTTATGTTCTACACCAAATTTGTGTTCCTCATCAATAACTATAAGACTTAAACTCTTAAACTTATCAATGACTCTCTCCCCAGAAATCAAAGCATGCGTTCCGATCACAAGGTCTATGCTACCTTTTGAGATTTCTTCTATTGTCCTTCTAATTTCACTTTCCTTTCTCAACCTAGAGATGATACCAATCTTGACACCGAAAGGAGATAATCTACTGGTAAAAGTCTTGTAATGCTGTTCTGCAAGAATAGTAGTTGGAACAAGAACCATTACTTGGTAGCCATTGAGAATGTGTAAAAAAGCGGCTCTTATAGCAATCTCAGTTTTACCAAAGCCAACATCTCCACATATAACCCTTTCCATCACTTTTTGCGAAGCAAGGTCGGATTTTATTTCTTCAAGTGCTCTTATCTGGTCTGGAGTTTCTTCATAAGGAAAACTATCTTCAAGCATTTCATACTCATCATAGTCCAATCTAAAAGCACTCTTTTTACGAACTTGCCTCAATGCCTTAAGTCTCAATAGGTCTCTTGAAAACTTTAATATGCTATCCCTAACTCTTTTCTTTACATTCTTCCAAGTATTGGATTTTAATTTACTTAATTTCGGTTCTTCGCTACCTATATACTTACTTATTAGATTAAATTGTTCTGGTGGAATATACAGTGAATCACCACCATCAAACTCTATTTTAGCAAACTCCTTAATGCTATCAAAATACTTAATCTCTACAAGTCCTCTGAATATACCTATCCCGTAAGACGAATGAACTACATAATCACCTTCCTTTATGTTAGTGAAAAAATGAATGTCCCTAAGTTCGTCAGAAGATATCTCAACAGTATCAGTATCATATTCTACAAACTCTCTGTTAAAGAGTTCAGATATAGTTATAATAGTAACATTATCTAACTCAACCCCCCTCGGTAGATTAAACCCCTCAAGAATCCCAACCTTACCTTCAGTTTGAATATTATCTACCATCTTACGAAGATCATCAAAGTCTTCAACTCTTCCCGCAAAGAAAGACGAAATTCCATACTTGGAAAATACTCTTCCTGCTTTCTTGGTGTATCGCTCGCTTGGTGAGATGAAGAAAACTTTATTCTTACTCAGTTTCGCTGAAATATAACCTGAAAGAACAAGATAATTCGGTAGTAGCATGTCCTTGTCTATGAACATAGGAAAGAGTTCCAATTTTACGCTAGGAATAGATATGTTCTCCGGTAATTCACCTATAACCTCCTGTGGAGAAAGAAAATCAGAATTGTTACTTACGCTTGAGTATAGACTAGAAATAGTATCATATATTCTTTGATACTCCTCTTGTAGGTCTTCTATTCTAATAAGAGAGAAGATGGTCGGATTCTCTGTTAGTTCGTAGAATGATACAGCTTCGTATCCCTTCTTAAACAAGCGATAGAAATCGTTCTCATATGGAGGATAAATCTCTACAAAATTTAGTTCTTCTCTCCCTCTGCTTGTTTCAGGATCAAATGCTCTTATGCGTTTTATCTCACCGAAATCAGTTATTACTCTAATCGGAAATCTATAGATTGATGTAAAAATTTCAAAAACCGATCCCTTTATAGCATATTCACCATAATCCACAACTCTATCTAACCTCTCATAACCAAACCTATCTACTACCTCCTTTAGTTCCCTAAGATCAACACTTTCTCCGACCCTTAAGGTGAGTGGTTTGGAGTAAATTATTTCTTTTGATATTGTTCTCAACAGTAGTCCTTCAATAGTTGTTAGTATGAAAGTTGTATCAGAATTTAAATTTCTTATCGTTTTGACTCTCTCCTTCGCTCTATCTATTGGCGGAACAGACGCTGTGTATGGATAAACATCTAGTGACGGAAGTGTAAGTCCCTTTGTAAATACCTTAAGAAAAATGTCTTTCAAACTATCAAACTCTTCCTCACTCGTTATAATTACAGACTTTCCAACCTTATGCGTTGAAAACAAAATTTTGTATAGTTGCTTTAGTTGCTCTTCTATCATAACACTTCACTTACTAGTCATGACTATCATAGAAGGTGATGATTAATAAACCTAAACGAGTCATTTCAGTTGCTGAGTTAAAACCTAACCTTGACATCATACCAAATATTCAAGATCAACAATCCAAACTCTGAAAAGTAGATAAAGAATACCAGTCTATACTCTTGTCTCTTTTAGTAACCATTCTAGGTATTCGTTATTCACATTCTCCACATTGATTGCTACGATTTCAGGAACCGTGTAAGGATGGTTTTGCTTTATAAACTCTTTGAGTTTGTCAAACAGTATCTTCTGCGTCTTGATAACCATTAGGTCTTCTGTGTCTCTCTCAACATTTCCTTTCCAATGGTATATACTCTTAACACCAGGTATTATGTTTATACATCCAGCAAGTCGCTCGTTGATGATCTTGTCAGCAAGCTCCTCTGACTTTCCAGCAGGTATAGTACAAAGAACAACTACCATCATACCAAAATTATTACTAACCTATAGACAAAGATTCAAAATTCTCTTGATAAACTCTAGAATTATAGTTTCCTTTTCTCAACTGACAAGGCGTGTACCTCTAGTTCTTCGTATCTTGCAAGTTTTGATACTACTGGTATATCTTCCTTGAGTTGCTCCTCATTCCACTGGGCAATATTGTAGAATTTAACAAAGTTATACACTCCAAGTGGTGAAGAGAACCTAGCACTACTTCCGGTTGGTAAAACATGATTGACACCCGCCACGTAATCCGTTAAAACTACTGGTGTATGTTCTCCTATTATCACAGTTCCAGCATTTCTCACATATCTATCTATGTTGTTGATATCCACACCTTCAACGATAACTTCAAGATGCTCAGGGGCAATCTTATTTACAATTTCAAACCCTTCATCTAAACTTTCAACGAGTATGAAAAAAAAGTTACTTAAAGAGTTTTTAAGGATATCTCTTCTTTCCGCTTCAGCCATTATGGACAACATTTGACTTCTAACATCATCCAGTAGTTTTTGATTTGTTGAAATAAAGTAGCCACTAGAATCTGGATCATGCTCAAGTTGAGACAATAGGTCAAGAGACATGTAGTATGGATCTCCTTTGTCTGCTATAACACATATTTCACTTGGACCTGGTAGCATATCTATTCCGATTACACCATTGAGAAGTTTCTTTGCTGTAATGTAGTATTTATTTCCAGGACCAACTATCATATCTACCTTTGGTATTGTCTCTGTCCCGAAGGCAAAACTCGCAACTGCTACTGCCCCACCGACTTTAAAAACATCTTTAACACCCATTACTTCACACAAGTATAGGATTACTGAAGGTACCTTTCCATTCCTTGATGGAGTTGAAACAAAGATATTCTTAACACCTGCAACTTTAGCTGGTATGGTATTCATAATGAGAGTGGATGGATATACAGCTCTACCACCCGGAACATAAACACAAACGCTCTCAACAGGCTTCGCAACCTGACCTACAATACCATTAGTCTCTAATGTCCATTTTCCATACAGTTTAAGTATTTCAAATTGAGTCTCGTGAAATTTCTTGACTCTCTCTATGGCTTTAAGAAAACCTTCCACAACAGTCTTAAGATTAGAACTACTCTCTATCTCTTTTCTAGCAACCTCAAACTCCCTTTCGCTAACTTTTATCTCATCACCCTCAAACCCATCAAATCTCTTCAGGTATTCCAATACGGCTTTATCACCATTCCTCCTAACATTTTCAATTATCTCTTCAACGGACCTTAACACCTCTTTATCTAGTGTTATCTCACTTGCTCTTGTAGGCAAAGCATCTACAACTTCACCTCTAATATTTCCTATCTTCATAGTTCAGTATTCTCCTAATTTGTTATTATTCTAATACCTTCCTGTTTCGCAAAACTAATAACATCCTCATATGCGAAGAAAGACACCACTATCCTATCAATCCCTTTCCTAACCTTTTCAGTAGCAAGATAATACTCACAAGCCTCCCAGAATTTTTCTACCGCTTCAATATTACAAGATGACTTCACCTCCACTAGTATCTCTTTACCATCCGTTATCACTATATCCATTTCATAGATTTTGCTAACTTTCACACCTCCAGGACCCGTATAAGTAACCTCCTTATTCCACTTTTTTACAGTTCCTCCCCACTCCTTGACCAAGGATTCAGCAAAGTTTCTCATAGCAGTTTCAGAAGATATTCCCCTCCTTTCTCCGATAGCATCAATCCTATTTATAAGCTTTTCTGTCGTTTTGTCCATTTTCTCATCCACCTGCCTCATTATCCTATCCGTAGCATCCTCTATCTTCTCATCCATTTCTCTTATAATCTCTTCTTTCTGATTCTTAAGTGCTTCATAAAAATCTTTCTTAAGAAGAAGCATCTTGTTATCAAACTCTTCTATCTGTTTCTCAAGTGCTAGATAAAACTCATTCCCCAAGTTAGCAGACAGCTTGGCTAATGCCTCATCAAGGTATGTTTCCGTAATATGATAAATAATACTCACCATAACAATTGAATGTATATTCATCAAACAAGGTTTCAAGTCTTTCGCAATTCTTGTGATAGCTTCACCATATTTTTGAGAGATGGTATGACTTCTTCCCACTTCCTTGTCTTAAGACCACAATCAGGGTTTATCCAGAAGTTATTTGGGTCAATATACCTTAACGACCTATCTACTATCCTTTTCATACTATAAGTGTCCGGAACTTCAGGTGAATGAACATCATAAACTCCAAGACCAATCTGATGATCATAGTTAAACCTCTCAAACGCATCAAGTATATCTCCACCACTTCTTGTTGCTTCAATACTTATAACATCAGCATCCATTTCATATATCTTGTCAATTATCTCGCCGAACTCAGAGTAGCACATATGTGTGTGTAGTTGAACCTCTGGGGATGCTTTTGAAGAGAGTCTAAATGCTTTAATAGACCAGTCAAAGTACTCACTCCAATCTCTTCTCTTTATAGGCGCTTTCTCCCTGAAAGCAGGCTCATCTATCTGTATTATCTTTATGCCATTTTTCTCAATTTCTTTGACCTCGTCAAGTATAGCGAGTGCTATCTGAAAAGCAACTTCCCTTTCAGAAATATCTTTCCTACCATAACTCCAAGCAAGAATAGTAACAGGACCCGTAAGTATCGCTTTAACTGGCTTTTTAGTAAGACTCTGAGCATATAAAATCTCATCAATAACAAGGTTACAATCTCTATAAACATCACCGTATATTATAGGTGCTCTGTAGATTCTAGTTCCATAAGATAAGACCCACCCGTTACTAGTTGTAGCCATACCTTTAAGTTTCTCTGCGAAATATTCAACCATATCACTTCTCTCAAATTCACCGTGAACCAACACATCAAGCCCTATTTCCTCCTGAATCCTTATTACATCCCTTATCTTAGACTTTATAAATTCAGAGTATTCTTCCTTGGTAATCTCCCCCTTCTTATACTTCAATCTCATTTGGCGAACTTCCTCAGTTTGAGGGAAACTACCTATTGTAGTTGTTGGAAATTTTGGAAGTTTGAGCCAATTTGATTGTATCTTAACTCTCTCTTTGTAATCTTTCTCCCTTCTAAAATCTTGATCTTTAAGGTTTTTTACTCTCTCCTGAACGGATTTATTAAACCACCAAGAGTTGTCATACTTGTATTCATTCCACTTAAGTGCATCCTCATTGCCATCTAGATAAGATTTTATATGTTTTATCTCCTCTATTTTCTCTTTAGCGAAAGCAAGTCTCTCTTTAAGTGATGGATGAAGTGCATCTTCAACTTCTACGGTGTAAGGAAGATGATATAGTGGTGCTCCGTTTGAAATCCAAACCTCCTTTGCACCAAGCGTAAGAATCTCTTCTCTTATTTTGCTAGAAACTTTTTTAATATCATCCTTCCACACACTTCTACCATCAACCACTCCTGCAACGAGGATCTTATCCCTTAGATTATCACTATACCTCTTCAGAGATTTGATACTTCTATCACCATTATGAGAAAAGTCAATACCAATACCGAATATATCTGTGGATAGAAGAACCTCCATGGCTTTTTCATCAACATCGTCGTAATATGTAATAACGAGTAGCTTACTATGCTTTGAAATTTTAGAGTACACATCCTTAACAAACTCTCTTTCCTTATCATTGAGTTCATAAACCAACGCAGGTTCATCTACATGAATAAAAGAACTACCTTCACTTGATAGTTGTTTTATAACTTCTGAATATACCTCAGTTATCATATCAGAAAAGTAATTAATATCCTTAACACCTTTTGAAAGCTTGAGAAACGTGAGAGGACCTACCAAAAACGGAAGGGATTTAGGAGACTTATTCTTTCTATATTCCTCAAGGGGCTTGTTCCACGAAAGATCAAGTTTCACACTTTCTGACAAAACAGGAACAACATAATGGTAGTTAGTATTAAACCACTTTGTAATCTCAAGAGCATTCTTACCTCTGACAAGATCATAATACTCTTTCCAAGAAGTATGCTTCGGATATACACCCAACATAATAGCAGTGTCAAGAATATTATCATATCCAGTTATCTCACCAACAGGATAATAATCCAAATACGAATAGTTGCTTATCATATCCTTTTGAATATTGTCAAGTTCTTTGGAAAGAGACTCGTCATTAATTTTTCCAGACCAATACGCTTCAACCGCTCTCTTGAACTCCCTATTCCTTCCTATTCTAGTAAAACCATAAGCATAAGATTTGAACATAAATTTGTCCTCCTAAAAAAGTCTCCAAATTCTAAAAGATTCTTGAAAAGGATCTCCAAAAAATTCTATTGAATTAGAAAAGTCTGAAATTTTTATAGTTTTTCTGCCAGTCATATGTTTCTTCTTTCTTTTATCTTTATTTTACAAGTCAAGAATAGGTTTTTTCACATTAAATTTTACCAAACTCTACTAAAAACTTCAGTCATATTTAGTTGAAACTTTACCTTTTCTTCTTCAGAATATCCTTCAAGGAAGGAGGTTTTTATGAGAATAATTTCAGTTCTTTGCTTACTTACACTCTTGGTGCTTGTCTTTGCTAACAAAGCACTTCCATCTTCTCTAAGCGAGATAGAAAATATTATCACCAAACTCGACGATAAAGACTACAAATTTGTATCCAAAATTTCCGACAAGGCTTGGAAGGTAAAATACAATCTCAGT